>JBEKZL010000290.1:0-14420 GCA_049509915.1 Bryobacteraceae bacterium
TGCAGGTCGCTTGCCGTCCAATCCACGATCTGTTCCAGGTCTTCGAAATCGCCGCAGCCCCAGTTGCGGCCGGAGCGCACGCCGAAAAGGCTGATGGTCAGCCCCGCCATTTTGCCGCCCCGCCCCAGGTGCGGTTCCGTCCAGGCCCGTTCCGGCGTCACAATGTAGCGGGTGGTGGCGCTGGCGCCGGCCACTTTCACCGCGATCTCGTGGTAGCCGAGCGGCAGCGCCACTTCCAGGCGCGCCAGTTTTCGCACCCAGGTGGCTCCGTTCATCTCTATCGAACCGGTCTGTTCCAGATCGAGCAGGCCGACTTCAAACTCGTTAACCGCGCCGTCTTCGTGCCGCACCGTAATGGCAGCCGCCTCGCCCAGCATTTCGGCCGGAACATTCAGCGGGAGTTCGGTATGAGCGGACACACCCGTGACGACGGTGGGCGGCGCCAGACGCTCCCATTCCCTGCGGGTCAGGTCCGCCAGAGCCAACTCCAGTTCCTCGGCGTCTCCGGCGGCAACACCCATGGCGCCCAGCAGGGCCTGCTTCACCGCGACCGGCGTCCGGTGATACTGGCCCCATATATCCCAGAATCCCGAATCGATCCCGTGTAACGCGGCGACACGGTCCAGAAGCTCGTCGAAGTTGGCGGCTGGCATTTGGAAAACAGTCGAAACATTGATTCTACAGGACCCGGAGCGACTTTAACAGGACCCTTCCGGTCCATGCGAGAATAACGGGTATGGAAAATCCTCTAGCCAGCGGACCGCCGGAGCTTTTCGCTCGCCTTGACGACTACTCCGTCAATAATGCCGCCGCGGCCAATTCCGAGGGTATCGTTCTTACCACCCTCGATAAGGCTCTGAACTGGGGGCGGAAGAATTCCATCTGGCCGATGAGCTTCGGCTTGGCCTGCTGCGCCATCGAGATGATGTCCATGTCGGCGTCGCGTTTCGATATCGCCCGTTTCGGGGCCGAGGTATTTCGCGGTTCGCCGCGGCAGTCCGACCTGATGATTATTGCCGGGCGCGTCTCCAACAAAATGGCGCCTGTCATTCGCCATCTCTACCAGCAGATGCCCGAACCCAAATGGGTGATTTCGATGGGCGCCTGCGCCACATCCACGGGCGTGTTCCACAACTACGCGTTGGTCCCGGTCAACCAGGTCGTCCCGGTGGATGTCTACGTCCCCGGATGCCCGCCGCGCCCGGAACAATTGATCTACGCCATCATGCTGCTGCAGAAAAAGATCGAAGCCCAAAGCGGCTCCGTGAAACAGGTCCTGAACCTGGCGTGAGCCGGACGATCCGAGGGTGAGTCCTGTTCGGGCTTTACGGACAGCCTAATGACCTCTCAAAGACGCGCCCCGTATTGCAAACCTTCGGCTCACCGATCGTCTCGCGTCCCCTCCTCAAGGGCGGGAGCACCCCCGGTCACTTGGGATGCGGCATGGCCGACACGATGGGTCCCGAACGGACCGAAGGTGCGGCCGGCCTTGACGTCGGCGAGGCTGGCGTCGATCGCGCGGCGCTGCGCGGGCGTGTACTCGTCGTCCGCGGGCGGGAGCTTGGGGAGGATGGTGATCACGCCGCCGGAGACCCGGAATTCGGGGTCCTGGCCGTTCTTGTGGCCGGCCTGCCGCCGGACGGACGGCAGCACGACGAGCGGGTTCTTGGTGCTGTTCTTGACGGTGACGGTCATGGTAGATGACGACAACAATAAATTCGCCTGCGCTCCTGGTCTATGGTGCCGGGCGGCTTCCGTCAACGCCGGCAGGCAGCGGCAGCCGTGCCGGCCGATGTCCGCCGGCCGCGAAAAGCGGACGTCCAGACTGCAACACGATGTCGGAGACGAGTCCGAACTCCTAAGGTCGCCCCGGCATTTCGCGCCCGTGAAGGAAAATGAGGCAGCCCATTTTTCGTGGGGCAGGTTGTCAACCTGCGGGCCGATTGTCAATCGGTCCAGCCGGGCGCTAGCCCGGCCGTGTGCCGGCGAACTCGAAACTCGGCGCACCTCGCATCATTGACCGAAGGACTACGAGCGACTCGTTATGCGCGTGCCCGCGAGGCGCTTGGCTGTCGTGAAGCGTGCCACGCTTCCGCTCGCGCGCGGATGTAGGCGGTGCATCCGCTGTCCGTCCTTAGCCGGGGCTTCGTGTAGTGGATTCCGCCCTGGCTGTCGGGAACTGGAAGCTCCGCCATGAGCTCGGCATGCACTTCCTGCAAATGCGAAGGCTTCTCTTCATCCGGATTCAGTCCCGCGACGACGGGCACCGTCACGCCCTGCAACGGATCGTCCGTGCGCGCCTGTGTCAGCGTAAGTACGTCGCCTACGCCGCTGGCGGCGGCATCGCGTGCCGTGAGCGCGGGCAGGTTCCAGCGCGTTTCGATGGTCTTCAAAATAGACGTGTGATCCAGCGGTGTCGCTCCCGCGGCCACTCGGAACACGGTTCCCGCCGCGATCAAAGGCGACACCAGCACCGTCGGTACGCGCGGGCCGAAGCGAGTGAAATCGAATCCGTACTCGCCCGCCGAGTTGTCCGGCGGTACCGCGCCCGAAGGCGGTGGCACGTGATCGAAGCAGCCTCCGTGCTCGTCGTATGTGACGATCAGCAGCGTCTGGTTCCAGGCGGGACCGTTCCGCAGCGCATAGTAGACATCGTGAATCAGTTGCTCGCCCAACGCGACGTTGTAGTTCGGGTGTTGGCTGTTCCCGCTCGCGCCCCAGCTCGGCTCCAGAAATGTGTAAGCCGGCAGGGTTCCGTTCGCCGCGGCCGTCTGGAAATCCGTGAACTCGCCGAAGTGGCTGTCATCGGCATTGGTTAGATCGGAGAAGTCCGACCGTGTCAGCGGCGGCGTGTCGTAGCCGTAAATACTCCACGTTACCTTGTTGTTTGAGAGCAAGCTGAAAATAGTCGGGCAGGTGTACTTCGTGGTCTTGTCATCCATATGGCCCTGCGAAGTTCCCGCATTGACGAAGGCCCGGTTCGGCAGTGTCTCGGTCGGGACGGAGCCGAACCAGTAATCGCAAACGGCAAACCCCCGGGCAAGACCGGAAAGGACCGGCAGCATGGCCGGGGGAAACACGCCCATGATGCTGCTGGCAGTGGTTCCGGCAATGATCGAGTAGCCCTCTTTCGACTCCCATCCCAGGGTGTAGCTGAAATCGGCGACGAAGCCCTGGTTGGTAGCCACTGGCGGGGTGGGAGCCGTCGTGCTGCCGAAAAGCTGAGAGTTTGTAGCGGTGTAACCTTCGCCCGGATCCGCGCCGGGCATGAAGTACGCATTGGCATCGGTCGCCGCGATCGCGAACACCGGCACCGCCGAACCATCCGTGCCCGGGTTCGAATCATTTCCCGTCAGCCCTTCAAAAGGCTGATCCCCGGGCGAAATATTGCCGCTCGCCGAGTACAGGAATCCCAGCATGTGGTCAAACGAACGGTTTTCCAGCATCAGAACAACGATGTGCTCGATCGAAGAAAGTTGATTATTGGGCATCTGCCGTCTCCCCCCCGGTTATCACTATAACGCCCCGGTTGTGAATCCTCGGTTACGGCTCGGAAACGCGCGATAGCCCCCACCGTTAGCCTGATTTTCGCACCCACGCTCTCTCCCGCAGCCGAGAGCCGTCCGATGCCCGGACTGAGTGTAATTTTCATGTAACCTCCCTGGCAGTGGTATCTTGAAGGTTTCAGCCCCCACGTCGGGTTTCCGCACCGTTTGCGCGCACGGACGAATAGGTCCCCGTTCGAACCGGAGAGGAAGCCAAAAATGGACGAATCCGCGGTGGCGTCAGGCGTAAATCATGTCCTCACCTTGGAAGAACTCGCCACTCTTACCCAGGAAGAGGGCAAGCCCGCCGAAACTCTGATGAACGTGGTCGCCTTGATCGCCAGGCGATTCCATACCGACGTCTGCTCGGCCTACCTGCTGGAACCCGATCGCGCCAACCTGGTACTGGCCGCCACCCTCGGCCTGCGCCGCGAGTGCATCGGCACGCTTCGCATGGCGCTCCACGAAGGTTTGGCCGGAATGGTGGCCGAACAGGTGCGTCCGATCGCCGTGGACGAAGTTCGAAAACATCCTCGTTTCAAATTCTTCGGCGAGGCGGGCGAGGAAGCCTACCACTCCTTCCTCGGCGTCCCGTTGATCGATTGCGGCGTACTGCAAGGCGTGCTGGTGGTTCAGACCATCGCGCCCCGCAGCTTTGCCGACGACGAAGTGCGGATGCTGATTGAAGCCGCCGCCCAGGTGGCCCCGGTGGTGAGCGAAGCTCGCACGCTCGACCGTTTTATCGCGCCGGCGCAGGCGCGGCTCTGGGCCCTCGCGCGCAATCTCTGGTGGTGCTGGGACGCGGATGCCGCCAGCCTGTTCCGCGATCTGGACCCGGTGCGCTGGCGCCAGCTCAACAGCAACCCCATCTCGCTGCTCGGCGAGATCCCCTTGCAGGCCCTGGAACAGCGTGCCGCGGAACGCAACCTCCACAGCCGCATCAACTATGCCTACCGCCGTTTGCAGGAGTATCTGAAGGCCGACCGCACCTGGGGCGCGACCCACGCCGGCGTGCTCCGTCCACGCCCGGTCGCCTACTTTTCAGCCGAGTTCGGCCTGCACCAATCCGTGCCGATCTATTCCGGCGGCTTGGGAGTGCTGGCGGGCGATCATATTAAGAGTGCGTCCGATCTAGACATTCCACTGGTCGGGATCGGTCTATTCTATGGGCAGGGCTACTTCCGCCAGCGCCTCGACCGCAACGCGTGGCAGCAGGAAGACTATATCCAGGTCAATGTCGCGGAGATGCCCATGGAGCCGGCCATCGGACTCAAAGGCGAACCGGTCACCGTGCAAATCGAGACCCGCCGCGGTACCATCTTCGCCAAAGTGTGGCGCATGAAGGTGGGGCGCTGCGACCTGCTCCTGCTGGACACCGATGTGGACGGCAACGCGCCCGAGGACCGCGAGCTGACTTCACGCCTCTACGGCGGCGATGGGCGCGTCCGCATCCGCCAGGAACTGCTGCTCGGCGTCGGCGGCTATCGCGCGCTGCGCGCCATGGGGATCACACCCGGCGTCCTGCACATGAATGAGGGCCACAGCGGATTCGCCGTGCTGGAAGCGATTCGCTGCCGTATGCAGGACGAAGGGCTCAGCTTCGACCTGGCCGGCCGGCGCGTGGCTCGCGAAGTCGTCTTCACCACTCACACTCCTGTACCCGCCGGCCACGACCGCTTCGACGCCGGGTTGATCGAAGAGCACTTGGGACCGTTGCGTGAGTCGCTCGGACTTGCGCATGAAGGGCTGATGTCGCTCGGCCGCGAAAATCCCGGCAATCCGCAGGAGCCGTTCTGCATGACCGTTTTGGGGCTCAGACTCTCTCGCCGCGCCAATGCCGTATCCGCGTTGCACGCAGAGGTCTCGCGCGAAATGTGGCTCGGCCTGTTCCCCGGCCGCGTCGAGGATGCCGTCCCCATCGGCCACATCACCAACGGCGTCCACGTGCCTTCCTGGCTGGCCCCGCAGATGTTCCGCCTCTACGACCGCCACCTCGGCGCCGACTGGCATAAACATAGCGGCGAATCCCGCATCTGGGAGGCCATCGAAAACATCGACGACGCCGAGTTATGGGAAACCCACTTGAGCCTGAAGGCTCGCATGCTGGGCTTTGTCCGGCAACGCGCCGTGGAGCAGGCTGAGCGCCGCGGTGAATCGAAGGAGAAGCTTCAGCGGCTCGGCCGCGTGCTTTCCCCCGACGCCTTGACCATCGGATTTGCGCGGCGCTTCGCGACTTACAAACGCGCCAACCTGCTGCTCCGGGACATCGAACGCCTGGCGTCGATGGTGAACGACCCCAAACGCCCGGTGCAGTTCGTCTTCGCGGGTAAAGCCCATCCCTTGGACGAGCCCGGCAAGCGTGTCCTCCAGGAGGTCGCGCTGATGATGCGCGACAGCCAGCTCGGCGAAAAATTCGTCTTCGTGGAAGACTTATGATATCAACGTGGGCCGCCATTTCGTCCAGGGCGTGGACGTCTGGCTGAATAATCCTCGCCGCCCGCTGGAAGCGTCGGGCACCAGCGGCCAGAAGGTCGTGTTGAACGGCGGGCTCAATCTCTCCGTGCTCGATGGCTGGTGGGCCGAGGCCTATGACGGCCTCAACGGCTTCGCCATCGGCGCCGGCCGTACCCACTCCAACATGAACGTCCACGATTCGCGCGACGGCGAGGATCTGTACCGCACCCTCCGCGACGAAGTCATTCCCCTCTACTACCAGCGCGACCGCGATGGCCTCCCGGCCGGCTGGGTCAAGCGCATGAAACGAACCATCCGCACGCTGGGATGGCGCTTCAATGCCGATCGCATGGTGATGGATTACGCCCTAAAGTGCTACGTCCCCGCCGCCGGCGGCACTTCGAGCGACATGACTCGCACCGGTTAGGCAGCGCTATTTTTTCACGTGACGGTCGAAAAAGTCGAAGACTCTCGGTTCGATCAGCGCGACTATGGTTTCGTGCGTGGCTCCCGGAACCTCCACGAACTCGGGGTCGAGTCCATGCTCTTTGGAGGCCTTGATCGTGGCTCGGACACCCGCCGCCAGCGGGTCCTTCTCACCCACCACCACCATCAGCGGCACGCCATTCAACCGCTCATACGGGATAGCTTCCGGCTTGGCGATCGCGGCCGCGCTGGAAACCACCGCCGCCCACCGCTCGCGGAATTTCTGGCCGAAGTACCATGCGCCCGTGCCTCCCATGGAGTGGCCGAATAAGTAGACGCGCGAGGTGTCGATCGGGTATTCCTTCGTGATCAGGTCGTAAACGTTGAGGGCGTCCTGTTCGCTCCATTGTGTCTGGCGTAGCCGGGCCCAGTCCATTTCTCCGCCGCTCATCATGGCGCTGGCGCCCCAGCCACCCGTCGGCCGGTATCCCAAAGGACAGACCACCAGGTAACCGTGCTGCTCGGCCAGCTTCGTCAGAATGTGACCGTCGCGGTCGAAGTAGAAGTTGTCGTCGCGGGTGGCGCCGTGCAAAATGAAGACCATAGGCAATTTGGAACGGCCGTCCCACTTTTCCGGCACGTAGACGCGATAGGGCATCATCTCGCGCGCCTCTTCGAACCAATAATGGCGTTCATGGTCGCCGTTGGCCCGCCAAAGCGGATCCCGGCCGGCTTCAAGCGCCTTCAGCAATTCCGCCGACTGGCGCACCCCTGCCTGAAAGTCGTACACCACCGGCTGCGGCGTGAAAGGAATTCCGAAATCGGCCTGCGTCGGATGGCGGCGGCCGGTGTTGATCGTTTCCGCCAACACGTACGGATTTCGGACGCTCGCCTTGGTGCTGTCGTGTCCCGCAATGCGAGCCAGGCGCCCCTCGATGCGAGCCCGGTCGGACAGAATCCCCCGCACCACCTCGATCGGCGATGCCACCGTGGCGATCGCGGTGCCGCCGTCCAGTAACTCCACCCTGAGCTGGTATGCGCCTTCGGCAACGCCCTCCAGACTTGCCTCGAAGCCGAAAGGCTGATCGATCCAGTCGCGTGTCGAAATCGGGTACACCCCGAGCCGCCGCGCCGGCTCGTTCCCGGCGCCGGCACTCGCCAGCGAGGCACGCAGTTCGAGGGTCCCGGACGGTTTGTAAGGGCAGGAGTAAAACTGCGAAAGCCGGGCAATCAGCGGCGAGCCTGGCTCGGTAACCACCTGGTCCGGCCGCAGCGCCAGCGACCACGCGAACGCCTGCTCCGGTCCCCAGGACTGACCCTCGAATAGCGTTATCGCGTTGGCGAGCACCCGCCGCATTTCGCCGATCTGCCCGGCGTCCCGTAGCGCGTCGGCTCGATCCAATAACGTCGAGACTTGTGCTCTCACGGATTCGGCAGCCGTTGAATTCCGAACCAGGGTCCGTAGCTGCAGAACGAGGGATTGGGTATCCGGCTGCTGATCGGGCGTGGGGAACTGTGCGCAAAGGGTGGCGGCTGCCGCCAGCAACAACGTGGCGCTTCGAAACGTGATCACGAGCATTCCTCCCGCCTTCCAGAAGCATTCGGATGGCCGGCGTTACCCGCGTATCGCCCAGCTCAGTGAGAAACAATGGGCCTCGCCCCGTTCCCGAATCCGAAGGCGTTCCGAAAAGCGCCTTGTCTGTAAGTGTTCGAAGGGTTTTGGTCGGGCCGCCGAGATTTGAACTCGGGACCTCTTGCACCCCAAGCAAGCGCGCTAGCCAGGCTGCGCCACGGCCCGAAACCTCTATTCTACATGGTTTGCTGAGGCTCATGTTGAAAAAACGCGCGGCTTCGCGGTTAGCCGGCTCTCGCTTATCCCAGCAGATCGAGCGCCGCCTGCAGTTCGCCCAGTGCATGCCGTTCGCCCTTGCGCGTGGTCACCTCGACCCCGCGCTGGTACCATTGGCGCGCTTCCTCAGTCCGGCCCAGCCGTTCCAGGGTCTGGCCGCCATGAAAATACGCGGCGGAATAATCCGGATCCGCCGCCGTCAGTGCCGCGAATTCCTCCGCCGCGCGTGCCAGGTCGCCGCGATTACGGTATTCCATCGCCAGACCGTAGCGCGCAAAACTGTCATTGGGGTTTTGCGCCAGCATGGTGTTGAGTATGTCGATGCGGCTGGTTGCCATGGTTGTGTTACCATACCTCCAAAATGTCGTGCCCCTACTTCGATCCGGTGGCGCCGCGCACCCACGGGGCGCGCGCGGAAGATTCTACCCTGCCGCTGGGCGACGAGTGGGCGGGCTTGTGCCGGGCCGAGCCGGACCGGGCGTATGAGGCCGACAAGGCCGGCCTCCGCATGCTCTGTAATATCGGCTACGCGCGCGGCGCGTGCAACCGGTTTCCCGCCACGGATGGCCCGGACGCCGCCCGCTTCACCCTCCTCGAGGACAACGGAACCACCCTTCGACTCTACTACGTTCTGGAGCGGGATCACCCCTCTCCGCCTGGGGAGTGTACCCCGCGCCAGGCGGCGGCTTACGCGCACAGTTACCTGCGCCGGAAGGCGGAAAGCCGATCATGGAAGGCAAGCCGGTAAAGGAATCTATCTCTGAATACTGCGAGTTGGCGCTGCCCACCGATGCCAACGGCCTCGGCAACGTGCTGGGCGGCAAGGTCATGCACCTGGTCGACCTGGCGGCAGCCATGGCCGGGATGCGCCATGCGCGGCGTCCCATCGTCACCGCGTCCGTGGATAGTTTTCACTTCCTGCATCCGGTTCACATCGGCGATCTGCTACTTCTTCACTCTTCCGTGAACCGTGTCTTTCGCACTTCCATGGAGGTCGGCGTCAAGGTCATGACGGAGAATCTGATGACCGGCTTGCTGGTCCACACCTGTTCCGCTTATCTTACTTTCGTGGCGCTCGATTCCGAAGGCAAAGCCACGCCGATTCCCCCCGTAATCCCCGAGACCGAGGACGAAATCCGGCGCTTCCAGGAAGCCGGGGAGCGCCGCGAATATCGGCTTGCCATGCGTAACCGGCTCCGCCATTAGCCGGGTGCTTAACGCGCGGTGTCCGTAACCGAGCCGCGACCGCCAGGAGTCCCATAGGACCTGCGGCCAACCAAACGGGATGAAGACGCACGCGGCATCTCCCTGGTGGGGCCCGCGGTTCCGCCTGCCCCACCAGGAAACCGCTCGCTACGGGCGCACCGACGGCCTCGTCTTCAGGTACTCTTCGTAGGCGCCGGGGCTGAGCTTCTGCTTCAGATAGTCCTCGTATTCCTTGAGCAATTCGGGATCGCGCGGACGGCTGTAGATATCCGTCGACTTGTACTTGCCCTGAGCGAACTTCATTTTCGTCCAATCGTCATGAAGGTGGGTGATCTGCGCCTCGTCGACGATCCCCTGCACCAGGTGCGGAGGGATGAAAGACACGCCTTCACGGTCGCCGAAGACTACGTCGCCGGGCATCACGGTAGTGTCGCCGATGCGGACCGGGATATTGATTCCGGCCACCATCACATTGTGGATGGCGGGCGGGGTGGCGCCCCTAAAGTATCCGGCCAGATCGAGCGGCGAGATGCCATCCAGGTCGCGGATAGCCCCGTCGATGACAAAGCCGGCCTTTGTGGTGGTCATAATGAAGAACGCCAGGTTGTCGCCGATCACGCCGCCCGAGGCAACGCTTCCGAATACGTCGACGACGATGACGTCGCCGGGTTGCAGCAGGTCCAGGGCAGTCTGGTGATCGCGCGGCCGTTGATGCCCTTGGGCTTTCCACTCGGCAGCATCGACCTCAGCAATATCGGGCCGCAGCGGCATCAGTTGCAGGGTCACCGCCCGGCCAATCAGTTTTTTCTCCGGGTGCAGAACCTGGAGGCTGCCGACGAACTGGTTGGGGAACCCGCTCCGCGCGAGGCCGATTTCTTCCGACGACATATCCTTGAACTTTTCGAGAAGCGCGTCGGGAACTTTCGGTCTTCCGTCGGGAAAGCGCTCGTAAGGGCTTTTGGCGGTGTATTTGATCAACTGCTCGCGGGTCATGGTGAAAACTTGTCCCCTGGCCGGCGCCAGAAGAAACCAACCCGCCACCATTGCGGTGACCAGCGGCTGGAACAGTGCGGCGGAGAAACGGGATTGATTGGGTGTGTTCGCCATAGTCGTATTCCTCGATTCGAAACCGTCAACTTTGTACTTCACGCCGCCACCGATGCCCGGTGGCAGGGGACCGGAGGCACTGGATTCACCGCAAGAGTCGTCGTCGGGCCCCGGCGACGCGCCAACAGTATACACCCATCGGTATCGAGTGAAATCGCAGCATGTCCGATGCCTCAGGAGAATTGGCTGGCAGGCGGAACCGCCAGGCGGAACCGCCTGCCCCACCAGGTAACCGCTCCGCGCGGCTCGGTTACATTCGCGGACGCCCAAGACGGCGCGGACTTGCCGTTTAAGGCATCACCAGCACGCGCAGGTGGGAGCCTTCGGCGCCGCCGCGAAAGACGCGTTCGGTGGCTTTCTTGAAATCGGCGGGCTTGGCATTTGGTATATCCAGAAATTGCTGCGGGTTGCGATCCACCAGCGGAAACCAGGTACTCTGAATCTGCACCATGATGCGGTGCCCCGAGCGGAAGGTGTGCAACACGTCCGGCATCCAGAACTCGATCTTCTCCTCCTTGCCGGGGGTGAATGGTTCGGGCTTCGACAGGCTGTTGCGGAACTTCCCGCGGAACGGCTCGCCGCGCACCAACTGCTGATAGCCGCCCATGTAGACACCCTTGGGATTGGGATTCGGATCGGGATAATCGTCCGGGTAGACATCGATCAGCTTGACCACGAAGTCCGAGTCCGTGCCGGAGGTGGATACGCGCAGCACGGGAGTGATCGACCCGGCGATAGTCACGTCCTGGTCGAGCGGTTCGGTCTCGTAGGCCAGGACGTCGGGGCGCGTGGAGGCGAAGCGCTGGTCGAAGGTCATATATTCCGCGGGCATGCCCATGCCCGGCGCCAGTTCGCCGGTTGAAGGCACGGGTTTGCAGGGATCGCTCAGGTACTCGTCAAAGCCGCTAGATGCCGGCGCGGCCCAGGAAAGTTTGCCATCGGCATCGAAATAGAGCGAGCGAGGTACGGCGCCGTCTGGCGGCCAGGCGTCGAAGCGATGCCACTGGTTGCGGCCGGTCTCGAAAACGAAAGCCTTGGGAATTTTGGCGTCGGAGGCAGCTTTCAACCCGTCGCCTTTACCCTTCAGGTTTTGAACGAAGAAGGGTAGCTCGATATTCTGGCGGAAGTATTCGGCCGTATTGGATTTGAAATTCAAATTGCCGAGGGTATCTCCGAGGTCGCGAGCCCAACCGCCGTGGCGCCAAGGGCCCATCACCAGAGTGTCGGGAGCGATGGGGCCGTTCTTCTCCAGCGCATAGAACAACTTCAAAGGTCCGGCGAGATCTTCGGCATCGAACCAACCGCCGACCCACATCACCACGGTGGTGACGTGCTTCATGTGCGGCGCCTGGGCGCGGGTTTGCCAGTACTCGTCGTAGGAGGTGTGTTTGATGGTGTCGTCCCAGTAGGCGCTCTGGTGTTTGAGATACTTCTCGTTGGCATTCGACACGGGGCCCATGCGGAGGAAGAATTGATAGGCGTCCATGGTTCCGGGGTCGAAGCCGACAGCTGCCCGGGGCCGCTCCGGTTCGGCCTGGCGGGGGAGGAAGGCGGAGTAAAAGCGGAAGTTCGCGGCCAGGTGGAAGGCGCCGTTGTGGTAGCCATCGTCGCCGTTGCCGACGTCGCCCATGGGGGCCTGCGGGGAGACGGCTTTCAGCGCCGGGTGCGAATCCATCAGGCCGTGGGCGGCGAAAAAGCCGGGGTAGGAGATACCCCACATGCCCACCTTCCCATTGTTATTGGGAACGTGTTTGACCAGCCAATCCACGGTGTCGTAAGTGTCGGTGCTCTCATCGGTGTCGCGGGGGCCGTCGTAATGCGTCTTGTGCGGGCGCACGTCCACGAACACGCCCTCGGACATGTAGCGGCCGCGCACATCCTCATAGACGAAGATGAAGCCCTCTTTTTCGGCGGCGAAGGACGGGCCGACTTGCGTCTTGTAGTTGTCGGCTCCGTAGGGTCCCACGTTGTAAGGCGTTCGCTGCATGATGATCGGGTAGGCCTGGGCCGTGTCTTTGGGGACGTAGACGGCGGCGAACAGGCGGGCGCCGTCGCGCATGGGAATCCGGTATTCGTACTTGGTGTAGTGCGCCAACGTGTAGGCAAGCTGGGAGGTCGCAGTATCGGTGAGAGGCGCGGCGGCGGGTTGGGCGGCCAAAACGACCGGGACGAACAGGGCGAGGAGAGCTAGCTTTCGAAGTTCCATCGGGAAATTATGGTAGCAAGCTTCAATCGGTGGGCGTGCTGTATCATAAACTTCATGCGATTCTCAGGTTTTTGCGTTGCGCTTGCGATCGGGTTGAGCCTCTTGGCACAGACGGCACCGCCCGCGGTCGATAACGACCAGGCGAAGGTGGTCAGGGCGGTCGACCAGCCACATAAGAAAGGAGCGCTGCACGACCACAAACTGAACCGCGTCATGATCTACCTCGATGCGGGCCGCCAGATCATCACGCCCCAGGGCGGCCAGCCGGAAACGCTGGTATTCAAGGCGGGCGAGGTGAAATGGAGCCCGGCTCGAGGCATGCACACCACCGAACTGGTCACCGGCAAGCCGGTCACCATCATCGAAGTGGAAGTGAAAAAGGCCGGCGACCCCGCGAAGACCATAAATACGCCGCTCGATCCGCTGAAGGTGGACCCGAAAGACTACAAGCTGGAGTTTGAGAACAGCCAGGTGCGGGTGGTGCGGGTGAAGATGGCGGCGGGGAGGAAGATTCCGCTGCACGAGCACCTTCTGAACCGCGTGGTGGTGTACCTGAGCGATCAAAACGGCAGCATGACGACGCCCGACGGACAGACCACGACGGCACAGCACAAAGCCGGGGAATTCAGTTGGGGGCCTCCGACCAAGCACATGGAACAGAACCATCTGGACCATGCGTTCGAGGCGATCGTGGTGGAATTCAAGAGTTGAAGTCTGCGCCTGAATTTGTTTTTTCAGGGAACGGCTGTTCCAAACCTCGGCAACCGATCGCTCACGGTCGCGGCTCGGACTCGAGGAGTCTTGCCGGGCAGCCGGTTGGTCATGCCGCCGTGGTCGATGACCGGCACGCCGTTCACCAGCACAGATTGCATTCCTTCGGCCAGTTGATTGGGCTTTTCGAAAGTGGCGAGGTCGGTGATCCGGTCGGGATCGAAAATCACAACGTCGGCCCACATACCGGCTTTGATGACGCCGCGGTCGGCGAGCCGGAGGCGGGAGGCGGGGAGCGCGGTGAATTTGCGAATGGCGTCGGGCAGGGTGAGCGCGCCATCCTCCCGCACATACTTGCGCAGGATGCGCGGGAAGGTTCCGTAGGCGCGCGGGTGAGGATGCTCGCGGCCCAGTAAGCCATCGGGCGCGGCGCCTTGCGAATCGTTGCAGACGCCGACCGACGGCTGCTGGAGCGCGAACTTTGGATCGCAGCCAGCCTGGGTTGCCCATCAAGAAGGGGCGATGCGGCACCATGACCCACGATTACAAACGCAATGGCACGACCGCTCTGTTCCTAGCGCTGGACACATCACAGGACAAGGTCGTCGGCGAGTGCCATGAGAGACACCGGCATCAGGAGTTTCTCAAATTCCTGCGCCGACTCGACACCGAATTCCCCGGCGATGTTCCCTTGCATCTGGTCATGGACAACTACGGAACACACAAGCACGCGAAAGTGAACGCATGGCTGAAACGTAATCCTCGGTTCGTGCCCCACTTCGTCCCCACCAGCCCCAGTTGGATGAATCTTGTCGAGAGATGGTTCGGCCACCTGGACAACAAGGCCATCCGCCGTGGCGTCTTTCTCAGCGTAGCCGACTTGGAGGCGTCCATCGAGGCGTTTCTCAAAGTCCGG
>JBEKZL010000291.1:0-8917 GCA_049509915.1 Bryobacteraceae bacterium
CTGCATCACCACCATGAGCGGCGCCCGCGCCGCCGCCGACGCCATCGAAGCCAGCAAACGCGACCCCATCCGCGTCTGGGCCCTGCAGGAAATTCACGAATCGCATAAAGCGCGGGCGTAAGTTTCCCTCCGTCGGCGGTTGCCCGCTTTGGTTCGTTTCGTCGGTCGGGACAAATCGGTGCGTGGCATAATGGGCCATGCTGCGTTTCTTTTCACTCGCTATAGTTCCGTTCGCCTGCTTTGCGGCGTCGAATATGCCGCCCGAGGCGGACCAGAAATTGGCCCGCGACATATTTAAGGAAGTCATCGAAATCCAGTCCGGGTTTACGACGGGCGCGACGACGCCGGTGGCCGACGCGATCGCGAAACGGCTACGTGCCGCCGGCTTTGCCGACGCCGACATCTTCATCGGCGGCGCCATCCCGACCAAGGCCAACCTGGTGGTGCGTTATCGCGGCACCGGCAAACGGAGACCGCTGCTGCTGCTGGCCCACACCGACGTGGTGGAAGCCAGGCGCGAGGACTGGAGCGTCGACCCGTTCACCTTCCTTGAAAAAGACGGTTACTATTACGGCCGCGGCTCATCGGACGATAAAGCGCAAGTCACGGCCTGGGTGGAGAATCTGATTCGCTACAAGCGGGATGGCTTCCAGCCGGACCGCGACCTGATCCTGGCCTTGACCGCCGACGAAGAGGGCGGCGGCCCGTACAACGGAGTGGACTGGCTGATCAAGAATCATCGGGACCTGATCGATGCGGAGTTTGCGCTGAATGAAGGCGGCCGCGGCTCGATGGTGAATGGCAAGCGCCTCTCCAACGATATGCAAGCCGCCGAGAAGTGGTACCTGGACGTCCGCCTGGAAGTGCGCAACAAGGGCGGGCACAGCTCGCTGCCGGTGCCCGATAACGCCATCTACCACCTGGCCGGCGCGCTGGTGCGGCTGAGCCGGTTCGCGTTTCCGTTAAAGGTGACCGACGTCACCCGCGCGTATTTTGCCGGCATGGCGAAGATCGATACCACCGGCGCGAAAGCCGATCTGCAGGAGGCATCCACGGGCAACCCGGAGGCGATGAAGCGAATCGCGGCCGCGTCTCCGGCCTGGAATTCCATGCTGCGCACCACCTGCGTGGCCACCATGCTGGAGGGCGGGCACGCCACCAACGCGCTGCCACAACTGGCCGCCGCCAACGTGAACTGCCGCGTACAGCCGGACGATTCGCTGGACTATGTGCTGGATGAGCTGAAAAAGACCGTGGCGGACGATCAGGTAAGAATATCGGTTAGTAACAAAGAGGAAAACTCGCCGGCTTCCGCCCTGCGGCCGGACCTGATGCGGGCCGTGGCGAAAATCTCCGACAGCATGTGGCCGGGCGTAATCGTGCTGCCGACGATGAGCACCGGGGCTACCGACGGCCGCTCGCTGCGCGCCACCGGCATTCCCACCTACGGCGTGCAGGGGTTCTTCTACGAGCGCGACGACGTCCGCGCCCACGGCCGCGACGAGCGCATCGGGGTCCGCTCTTTTTACGAAGGGCAGGAGTTTTTGTACCAGTTGGTGAAGACGCTATCGGCGGGCGAGTGAGGGGAATTTTCAGCGATCTGCTTTGGCGCCGCGTGGCCTCCGGGAACAGCGGGTGTGTCACCCAGGGGCGGATTCGCCGCCGATCGGGGGCCGCGGGCCGAGCGGCATGAGATCGCCCAAGCCCCCGCATCTGTTGCGTCCGGGGCTTAATAGGTGCACTATGTGAGGGGACGGTTTTCCGGTGGCACGCGGCGTGCATAGGATAAGCCCGGTTAAAGGCGTCTACCCGTCCGGATTGCCCCACCTGGAGGATTTCAGTGCGTATTTCCCGTTCTCTTTCCGTGCTTGTTCTGTCTCTGATCTCGCTGGCCGGTACCATGGCCGCGCAAACGTTGAGCGCAAGTGCCACTTCGCTCACCTTTTCGTCGGCGCTGGGTGGGGCAAGTCAGCAGCAATCTTTCAATGTGACCAGCGGCAGTGGGTCGGTTACGTATTTCATCTATCCGAACGTCTCCTGGCTGTCGGCGACGCCCAGCAGCGGGTCCACCCCTGCGACGGTCGAAGTGACGGTGAATCCGTCGGCGCTGCCCGCCGGTTACAACACCGGAAACCTGGAAATTATCAATGTGAACAACACCAGCAACACGGTGAATGTGCCGGTGACCGTGGTGGTGAGCGCGGTTGGCACGAGCCCCAGCGCCTTGAGCTTCAGCTATCAGCTCGGCAGCACGCTTCCGGCCACCCAGACGATCACCCTGAGCGGGGCTCCGACCACGTACATCGCTTCCGCCTCCGCTAACTGGTTGACGGTGACGTCCAGCGGCAGCGTGCCGGGAGCGGTCGCGGTGTCGGTGAATTCGACGGCCGGCGCTCTAACGGCCGGCACTTACAACGCCACCGTCACTATTACCCCGGCTACCGGAGTGGCCATTCCGGTTGCGGTCACGCTCACCGTCGCTGCCGAAGCCACCGTGACAGTGAATACCTCCTCGATCGCGTTCGACTACCAGATCGGCGGGACAAATAACCTGGTTTCGCAGACGATCACTCTGAGCGCGACAGGTTCCGCGGCGCAGTCTTATTCAATCGTTCCTTCGGTAAACAATAACCCTTCGGGGGCGGATTGGATTTTGGTGAATCCTTCCAGCGGCACCATCCCAGGCGGAGGCAGTGTCCAGGTTACGGTCAGTTTCAACACCTACGACGCCAGCGCCTTCACCAGCCCCGGCACTTACACTGGGTCGCTGGCCATCAGTACACCCACCGCCATCCTGTCCACTACGGCGGTTCCAGTCTCGTTACTGGTTTCCAATTTGCCGTTGCTGAGCGTACCTGCCAATACCTTGACCTTTCTCTACGAAGTGACCGGCGCGACGCCCGCGGCGCAGAGCGTAACCGCGGCATCGACCAACGCGCTGCCCGGCTCCGCTACCGGTCAGATGGCGATTACGATTAGCGCCACATCGACGGGGAATTGGCTGGCGGTAACTCCGGCCAGCACCGAGACGGGTACGCCGTTTTCGGTATCGGTGAATCCCGCCGGCCTCAACGTGGGGACTTATAACGGCACAATTACGGTGACAGCCAGCGGCGCGGGGAACGCAGCGCAGACGATATCCGTCCAGCTCACGGTTTCCGACGACGCGATACCGGTGTTCACACCTTCGGCTAGCACCGGGCTCTCGTTCGTTTATGAGATCGGCAAGTCGCAGCCTTCGGCGCAAAACCTGTCGATCGCCTCCAGCACCGGCGCGCCGCTCAACTACAGCGCTACGGCTGCCTCCACGCAATGCGGCGGATCGTGGCTGAGCGTGAGCGGCAGCACCAGCGGGAGCGTCAGCGGGACGACCACCGGCAGCATCACGGCCGCCGTCGCCACCACGGGGCTCACTGCGGGTACGTGCAACGGAGCCATTACGGTTACGGCGACCAACGCCGCCAGCGGCGCCGCGGCGCCCGGCAGCCCGTTTACGATTCCGGTGAAGCTGTATGTGAGCGCAAATCCGCTGCTCGAGACCAGCGTGCCGTCGCTGAGCTTCACCGCCCAGGTGAGCGGCTCGGCTCCCTCCGCGCAGACGATTACGCTGTCCAGTACCGATCCCACCGCGGTCCTCGACTATGGCATGACGTTTGCCGCCACGAGCGGCGGCAACAGTTGGCTGTTTGTGGGCCCGGATACCGGCTCCACGGCTTCCGGCTCGAATGTGCTGACAGTGTCCGTGCTTCCGGGCCTGCTCTCGGCCGGAACCTATGCCGGCACCATTACCATTTCCGCGACGGGAAGCGCCACCGTAGCCAACAGCCCGCTGACCATCCCGGTGACGTTCCAGGTGACGTCCGCCACGCTCGCCGCCAATCCCACTTCTCTTTCGTTCACGCAAACCGTGGGAGCGGCGGCGCCTGCCTCGCAGAGCCTGCAGATTTCCACCAACGGCAGCGCGGTGAATTGTACGGCGGTGGCCAGCATTACCCAGTCGTCGGCGGCGACGATTCCATCGTGGCTGTCGGTGACTCCGGCCACCGGGACCACGCCCTCCACGTTAACCGTGACCGCCAACGGAGCCAACCTTCCGGCCGGCACTTACAGCGGGCAGGTGACGGTTTCGGCGGCGAATACAGCGCCTGTGAACGTGCCGGTTACCTTCACGGTGAATGCCGGCACGATTTCCGCGTCGCCCACGTCGCTTTCCTTCACCGAGGCCGCTGGAGCGGCCACGGCGGCAACCCAGACGGTAACCGTGGCCGTTACACCTGGCTCGTTGACTTACGGCGTCTCGGTAACGATGGCCAGCGGCGCCTCCGCCAACTGGCTGAGCGCGGCCATCGGCAGCAACGGAGCAGTAACCGTTTCGGCCAGCAGCGCGGCTCTGGCGGCGGGCGGATACATCGGTTCGGTCGTTATTACGGCGAGCGGCGCCACCGGCAGTCCGATCACGATTCCGGTCACGCTGACGGTGGTGCCGGCGCAGTCTCTGGCAGTCAGCCCGTCGAGCCTTACTTTCAACTATGTGCTGAACGCTTCCGCCCCGGCGGCGCAAACCGCGAACTTGACCTCCAGTGGAGGGTCGGCTCCTTTCACCATCGCCACCAAGACGGCCGACGGCGGCACCTGGCTGCAGGTAACACCCACCAGCGGCAATACCCCGTCTACGCTTTCCGTCAGTGTTGTCACCGCCGGGCTGCCGGCCGGCACTTACTCCGGTACGGTCACGATCGCTTCCACAAGCGCCACCGAGACGGCCACGCTGATGGTGAGCATGACGGTCGCCGCGGCACCCACACCGACTATCGGCGGCGTGGCCAACGCGGGCAGTTACGTCACCGGCTCGGTGGCTCCCGGGGAGAATATCGTGATTTTCGGGACGGGCCTCGGGCCAGCCACGCTGGCCGGTTTACAGTTGACCTCATCCGGAACGGTGGCCACCACGGTCGCCAACACCCAGGTGACCTTCGACGGCATCGCCGCGCCCGTCGTCTATGCCAGCGCCACGCAAACCAGCGTAATCGTGCCTTTTGAAATCGCGGGCCGCACCACCACTACGCTGCAGGTGAGCTACTACGGCGTCAAGTCCGCGGGGATTTCTTACAACGTGGCGGCCGCCGTCCCCGGCATCTATACGCAGAACTCGCAAGGAACCGGTCCAGGGTCGATTTTGAACCAGAACTACACCGTCAATGGGCCGAGCCAACCGGCCGCGGCCGGCTCTTACGTGGCCGTTTATCTGACGGGCGCCGGCAGCACTCTGCCCGCCGGCAGCACCGGCGCGGTGATTCCCAACAACGGTAGCGGCCTGAAGATCATTGCCCTGGCGGTGAGCGCCACCGTCGGCGGCCTGCCGGCCAAGGTGGCTTATGCCGGCTCGGCGCCGGGAGACGTGGAGGGCATCATGCAGGTCGACCTACAGATTCCGTCCGGCCTCTCCAGCGGGGCGCAGCCCGTTTTCATCACGCTCACCAGCGGCAGCAACACCTACGTGACGCAGAGCGAGGTGACGGTCCAGGTGCAATAGGCAGCGGCGGCGATGGCCGCCCGCCAAGCTCTTAGACCGAGGCTACTGGCCGCGGTTGATCGGATGGAGCGGCGGGCCACGTGGCCGACGGCTGCTCCTCGCCGGCAAGCAGGAGGTGGATCAGATGGGAAGCCAGCTCGCGCGAGCAGACGCAGTCGGCTTCCCGGACGATCTCCCGCCGCGTCTTGCGCTGCCAGGCAAACTCGATCCGGACCGGCTCCAATTCCTCCGAAATCCAAATGGCGCCGTGCTGGACGAATTCGAGAGCTTCCGCGCTGCCCCGTACCGCCACGCGCATGCGCTCGCCATCCCGCGAGAGAAGGATCGCTTCGACTTCGATCCCGTTCGAGTATTGAATCGTCATATTTTTCGTTTCCTCCCTTACAATTCCATGCTGAACCCACTTTGTGCGCAAAACCAGTTCCGGGCGTACTTGTTGAGGGGCAACCTGGTCTCATAACCCTGGATATCAGGTGGAAGGCTTTTCACCGAGTTTCCGACGCCGCCCGGCGCCGCCCGGGCCCGTTCCGCTATGCTGGGATTTCGATGCCCGCGGGTTCCTACCTCTACTGCGACGTCAGTTTGCCGGTGCCGCTCGATCAGCCGTTCACCTATTCGTTGCCAGAGACGCTGCGGCACCGCGTGCGGGAGGGCAGCCGGCTGGTGGTGCCGTTCGGCGCGCGAAAACTCACTGGCGTCATCCTGCGCTGCCACGACGAACGGCCGGCGATGGCGACGCGCGACGCGCTGCGGCTGATCGACGCCGAGCCGGTGCTGGACGCGCAACTGCTGGCGCTGGGCCGATGGATCGGGGGGTATTACTGCGCGCCGCTGGGCGAGGTGCTCCGAGGCATGCTGCCCCTGGCCGCCGAAATCCGCAAAGGCAAGGTGTGGTCGCTGACCGACGCCGGCCGCGACGCCGCCCGCCAGCTTCTGCTCGATACCGGGCCCGACGATCCGGTCGCCGCCGTCCTCCGGATGCTCGAAAAACGCCCGCTTTCAGCGGTCTGGCTGGCCAAGGCTCTGCCGCTGGCGGATAGGGCCGTGCGCTCGCTGGAGCGCAAGGGCTTCATCGTGGCCGAGCAGGTGGAGAGCGATCGCGATCCGCTGCGGGCTCCCGCCGCGCGGCTGCGCATCGAGCTGGCCGCCGGACCCGCGTACCACACTCCGAGTCAGAACCGCGACCGAGAGGGAGCGGTTGCACCCAAGCTCACCAAGCCCGAGCGCGAATTGAAAGCCTTTCTGGAGCTGCACGTGGGCTCCCACAATCTCAAGGACCTGGAAGGCACCGTGAATGGCGCCAGCGCGGCCGCCCGCGCGCTGGCGCGCAAGGGGGTGGTGGCGCTCACGACCGAGCCGCTGGCCATCCGCGCCGCCGCCGAACGCCCGCCGCACATCCTCAACCCGGCGCAGCAGGCCGCTGCAGACAGCATCGGGCGCGCCATCCGAGCCAAACAATTCCACACGTTTCTGTTGTACGGCGTGACCGGCTCCGGCAAGACCGAAGTCTACCTGCACGCCATCGACGTGGCGCTTTCAGAAGGCCGCGGCGCGCTCCTGCTGGTTCCCGAGATCGCCCTCACCCCGGCTGTGGCGGGGCAGTTCTTCCGCCGCTTCGGCGACCGCGTGGCGATTCTGCATTCGGCCTTCACCGACGTCGAGCGCAGCGAACAGTGGCGCCGCATCCGCTCGGGCGCCGCGCGGGTGGTCGTGGGCACCCGTTCGGGCGTGTTCGCGCCGGTGCGCGACCTGGGCCTGATCGTGATCGATGAAGAGCACGACGGCAGCTACAAGCAGGAAGAAACGCCCCGCTACAATGGCCGCGATACGGCCATCGTGCGCGCGCAGGCGGCTGGCGCGACCGTGGTGCTGGGCTCGGCCACGCCCAGCCTCGAAAGCCGTTACAACGCCGAACGCGGCAAGTACACTCTGCTCGAGCTTCCCCAGCGCATCGAAGCGCGGCCCATGCCGGCGGTCGAGCTGATCGACATGCGCCAGGAATTTCTGGAAACCCGCAAGCAGGCCACCTTTTCGCGCCGGCTGCTGGAAGCCCTTGGGGAGCGGCTGAAAAACCGGGAACAGACCATCGTGCTGCTCAACCGGCGCGGATTTTCCACCTTCGTCGCCTGCCGCGCCTGCGGCGAGCGCATCGAGTGCATGAACTGTTCGCTGACCCTCACCTACCACAAGCGCGACCGGCGCCTGCTGTGCCACTACTGCGGCTATGCCGAAAAAGTACCGCAGGCTTGCCCCAAGTGCGCCAGCGAGCATATCTACTTCCTCGGCCTGGGCTCCGAGCGCGTGGAGGAGGAACTGCACCGCGAGTTCCCGGAGGCGCGGATCGCCCGGCTCGACCGCGACACGGTCACCGGCAAGCGCCAGTACGAAACCATCCTCGACCGGTTCCGGGAAGGCAGTTACGACATTCTGGTGGGGACGCAGATGATCGCCAAGGGACACGATATTCCCAACGTGACCCTGGTGGGCGTAGTCTCGGCGGACGTGGGGCTCGGCATGCCGGATTTTCGCGCCGCCGAACGCACCTTCCAATTGCTGACCCAGGTGGCCGGCCGCGCCGGCCGCGGCAGCCTGCCTGGCATCGTGCTGATGCAAACCCTCAATCCCGATCACTACGCTGTGCGCCTGGCGGGGGCGCAGGATTACCCCGCGTTCTACACCAAGGAGATCGTCTTCCGCCGGGCCATGCACTACCCGCCGTTTGCCGCCCTGGCCAACGTGCTGGTGCGCGCCGAAAAGAAGGAAATGGCGATGCGCATGAGCGCCGAACTGGGCGAGGTGCTGGCGCCGCCGCCAGCTCCGCTGGGCGCCGCGCCAGAGGGGCGCGCATCCGCGTCAGGGATGCTGCAGGTCAGAGGCCCGGCCGAGGCGCCCGTGCCGCGGCTCAAGAACGAGTATCGATACCAGTTCCTGGTCAAGGCCGCCAGCCGCAAAGCCCTCAACGAACTGTTGCAGCGCGTCCGCGGTTTCGCCGCCGACCGTAAATGGCCCGCCACGTCACTGGTGGTGGATGTCGATCCGCTGTCGCTAATGTGATTGGGCCACTCATCGCGGGCTCCAAATCCGGTACGCCAGCACTCCGGCGGCCACGATGACAAATGCCATCAGCGAGGGCCGCGTCTCGGTCACCAGTTCATCCGCCATGAACCAGACCGACACCGCTACGAACAGCCATAGCGTGCCGGGATACCCCCACATCCGGTATGGCCGCGGCGCATCCGGCAGCTTGCGGCGCAGCACGAACACGGCCGCGACACTCATGGTATAGAAGATCCACGCGGCCAGGATCGAATAGGAATAGAGCGTTTCGTACGATCCGGTGAGGACCAGAATCGCCGTCCAGATTCCGCCGCATAAGATGGCGAA
>JBEKZL010000292.1:0-9951 GCA_049509915.1 Bryobacteraceae bacterium
CAGTCGTCCACTCTGGGCAGCGTAGTCGAGCCAACCCTGGTACAAGACATGCCGCTGAATAACCGCAATTTCGTTGAACTGGCCACTATGGTGCCCGGCGTAAACGGCGTTGGCTACAGCACCCCCGGCACCATCATGAGCGGCACGCGGCCCGACGACCGGCGCCCCGGCTCCGAGATCTTCTCCAATGGCAATCGCGAGGGTGATAACAACTTCCTTTATGACGGTGTCGATGACAACGACCGGCTTACTCTCTCCATAGTGCTGCGGCCGCCGGTCGAGGCGGTCAAGGAGTTCAAAGTGCAAACCAACCTCTTCGCTGCCGATACGGGCCGCGACTCCGGCGCGATAGTGGATGTCGTCACCAAGTCCGGCACCAATTCGATCCATGGCAGCGCGTTTGAGTTCCTGCAGAATTCCGACATGGACGCACGCAGCTTTTTCAACAAAGTGGGAAGTCCCTATCCCCCGTTCCGCTACAACCAATTCGGTTTCTCACTGGGCGGCCCGGTATATATTCCACGCGTGTACGACGGCAGGAACAAAACGTTCTTCTTCTTTGACTATGAAGGGTACCGGAAAGGCAGCTTAGGCACTTCCGTGTTCACGGTTCCAACCGCCGCCATGCGAGTCGGCGATTTTGCCGGCATCAATCCGATCTTCGACCCCCTTACGACCCAGCCCACCGGCAACACCTACACCCGCACGGAATTCCCTGGCGATCAGATTCCGGTGAGCCGGTTCGATCCGATCGCCATGAAGATGGTGAACGCCTACCCTCTTCCGACCGGGGCCGGCATAACCAATAATTACCCCGCCAACCTGCTCCAGACCCAGAACTGGAACCAGGGCGACGTGCGGGTGGACGAGCAGATCTCGTCTTCCGACAGCTTCTTTGCGCGCTGGTCCGTTCAGCATACCGCCACCGTAGTGCCGAACTCCTACCCGGCCGTCCAAATCCCGGGTCTTTCGAAGGCCGTGACGGTGGGAGACGAAGCCGCGTTCGCGGGAACTTCCTTCACTCCCGACCAGCACGCCGTGGCCGACTACGTCCATGTGATTAGCCCTCGGCTGGTAAATGATCTCCGCGTCGGCTTCAGCCGTTTCGTAGTGAACTATGTCGCCCAGGGAGCCGACCCGGGGTTGAATCTCGGCAACCAACTCGGCGTGCCAAACTCGAACACCAACGCGTTTCAATCCTTGCTGCCGATCTTTTCGCCCTCCGGCTTCACCGGCGTCGGCGACAGCCGGTCCTTGCCCATCTACCGGCGGATGAACACCTTTCAGTACATCGATGGCATGACCTGGACGCACGGCAGTCACACTCTCAAATTCGGCGGCGATTTCACCCGCCGGCAAATCACTGAATACCAGACCAACCAGGGAAATGGCCGGTTCAATTTCAGTACCGGATTCACCGCCTCGCCAAGTGTGTCCGGTTCCGGAAACGCCATGGCCAGCATGGATCTTGGCTATCCCACCCTGATCGAGCAGGACCTGATGCTGATCTGGCCGGGTATCCGCGGCATCGAGAGCGGTCTGTATGTCGCCGACGACTGGCACGTCACCAAGAAGCTGACATTCAACGTCGGTCTGCGTTGGGAGTATTTCAGCCCCTATACCGAGGTCCACAACTACTGGGCGAATTGGAATCCCGCCAATGGCATTGTGCAAATCGCGGGTCAGAACGGCGTCAGCGCGACTGCCGGGGTTCCGAAGACCTGGACGGATTTCGACCCCCGTTTTGGCTTCGCCTACCAAGTGAACTCACGCACCGTAATCCGCGGCGGATATGGAATCTTCTCCGACCCCAACGGCAGCGGCGCAACATTAATGCGTCTGAACCGGCAAGCGCCGTTCGGTCCCATCTACCTGGTGCAACCCGGCGACGAGTTTGTGGCCACGCGCGTCAGCCAGGGCTTTCCTGCCGTGTCGGCCGTGGTCGACTCCGAGATTACCAACCCTACCGGCAGCACGATCGGAGTCGCCCGGAACTTTAAGACCGCCGCCAGTGTGCAACAGTTCAATCTCACTTTGGAACGCCAACTGCCCTCCAACTTCCTCGTGAAAGCCGCTTATCTGGGCAATCTCGGACGCGATCTCGCCGCTTCCTACAACCCGAATCAGCCGGTTCCCGGCCCCGGTGCCACCTTGCCGCGCGAACCCTACTACTCCATCGACCCGAACATGAGTACGGTGAACTGGATCAGTTCCGACGGCTTGAGCAACTACAACGCGCTCCAGGTGTCGGCGGAAAAACGTCTCAGCCGGGGCCTGTCAATGCTCGTCGCCTACACCTGGGAACACGGCATCGACAACACCGGCACGGAGTTCAGCGGCGGTTATTCGCCCCCGCAGAATCCGGCCTGCCGTAACTGCGACCGCGGCAATTCCAATTCCGATATTCGCCAGCGCTTCACCGCCAACTATACGTATCAGCTGCCGTGGGGCAAGAGGCGGGAGTTCCTCAATCATGGCGGCGCCAGCAACCTGATTCTGGGCGGCTGGCAGCTGAACGGTTTCGTGACGGCGCAGACCGGCCTCCCATTCACGCCGACCCTTCAGACCTCGACGACAAACACCGGCACTACGAGCCGTCCGAATTGCATCGGCCCTAGCAGCCTGGCATCCGGCCGGAGCATTAGCGACTGGTTTAACGTTGCGTCCTTTGTCTCGCCGCCACTCTATACCTTCGGCAACTGCGGCCGCAATACCGTGTTCGGACCCGGCCGCGTGAACCTGGACCTGTCGCTGTTCAAGGACTTTACGCTCCACGAGAACGCCTTCTTAGAGTTCCGCGCGGAAGCGTTCAATGCTTTTAACACACCGCAGTTCAGCACGCCCAGCGGCTTGATCGGTAATCCGGCCGCGCCCGTCATCTCAGCGATTGTCGGCAATCCGCGGCTAATGCAAGTCTCGCTGCGACTACAGTTTTGACAAACGCGTGCGCGCCGCATGCCTCGCGCCTGATCGACGGAAGGGGCATGTGCGCGCCCACGAGAAAGAGCCCGGGTGGAGAATCTCACCATGCGAATCGTATCTGCGATGAGGACTTCTTCGGTCGCCGTCCTGGTTGTTCTATTCGCCGCGGCGCTCGCGGCGGCTAAGACCCTGGATGTGTATGTAATCGACGCGGAGGGAGGGAAAGCCACGCTGGTGGTAACCCCGTCGGGCCAATCCATGGTCGTGGACGCCGGTTATGCGGGGTTCATCAACGAGAAGTCTCAAGTCATCCAACCGAATGACCTGGAGGCCGACCGGATCATCCGTGTGGTTAAACTCGCCAAGGTGAAGCAAATCGACTACCTCGTGGTGAGTCACTTTCACAACGACCACGCCGAGAATATTCCGAAACTGGTTGCCAAGCTCGGCATACCGGTGCGCCATTTCGTAGACCACGGTCCGCCGCAACAGCAGGACCCGCTCACCCAGAACCTCTACAAAACCTATCTCGATAGCATCGGGGGCGCGCAGCGGATCACCGTTAAGCCGGGGGACATGATCCCGCTGAACGGCGTTCAAGTGGAGGTGTTGACTTCGGCGGGCGAAACGATTCGGAGCCCCCTGCCCGGCGCCGGGGCTCCCAATGATTTGTGCGGGGCCCCTCCCACCAGGCCCGACCGGGGCGAGAACCCCGCTTCGGTCGGCCTGCTATACACCTTCGGGAAATTTCGCATGATCGATCTTGCCGACTTGACCAAGGGCAAGGAATATGAGTTGATGTGTCCGAACAACCTGGTGGGAGCAGTGGACCTATACATGGTAAGCCACCACGGCTGGGACTTATCCAACTCCGCTTTGTTGGTGCACGCGCTCCATCCGCAGGTGGCGGTCATGAGTAACGGGGCGAAGAAAGGGAACATGCCGGCGGTGGTCAAGGTCTTGCGGAGTTCGCCGGGGCTTAAGGATGTCTGGCAGATTCATTACAGCGTGGACGGCGGAAAAGAGAATAACACCTCGCCGGACTTGATTGCCAACCCGCAAGAGCAGCCCGATCCGCGGAGCTTCGGGTTTGTCCTCAATGACAACGCCAATTTCATTAAGATCTCGGCGCGAGAGGACGGAACCTTTACCGTCACCAACAGCCGGAACGGAGTTAGTAAGACGTACAAGCACGGCGACTAAAAGGGGAGAACAAGAATGAAGACATTTTGTCTCGCGATCGCATGGGTCGCGCTGCTGGCTGGACGCGAGCCGCTGGCTCAGCGCATCGTCCACACCGATCCCACCAAGTACCGGCCCATGAAGGCGGTTCACAACGGAGCGGGCCAACTGGACTATATGGCATTGTTCGACTATCATTCACTCGATACCAATTTGTTCTTTCTGCACAGGGGCGTTATCGAGCCGAAGAGTGGCATTGGTGCCCACTTCCACAACCAATGCGAAGAGATGTTCATGATTTTCGACGGTGAGGCGCAGTTCACGATTGACGGCCGGACGTCGGTGTTGAAGGGACCCGCCGGCGCCCCTTGCCGGATGGGGCATTCGCACGCCATTTATAACGCTACCGACAAGCCGGTTCAGTGGATGAATATCAATGTGTCGGCGATGAAGGGCACTTACGACGCCTTCAACCTCGACGACCCTCGCGTAGACGTGCAACTCGATCCCATACCGGTTTTTATGGCGATGCGGCTCGACCGCGGCCTGCTGCGCCCGGTGAACGGCATGAACGGCGGGAAGGGGACCGTGGAGTATCGCCGTGCGCTGGACACTTCGGTTTTTCTTGGCCCGTGGGCTTATGTGGACCATCTGCTGCTTCCGCCAGGCACCTCGACAGGCCCCCATCTTCATCGGGAAGAGGCCGAATTCTACTACGTCATGAATGGCCAGGGCTCGGTGACGATGTCCGCCGCAGGCCCACCCAGTGGCGCCGCAACCAATTCCGAGACCGCCGAGATCCATGCCGGCGACGCCATTCCGATTCAGTTGGGCGAAGCGCATTCCTTCGCCAATACCGGGGACGCGCCTCTGGAATTCATGATCGTCGGCGTGTCACGCGATGCCACCAGGAGGGTGGACACCGTGGACGTCCTCAGTCTTTTCCCCCGGGGCGGCAGGGGGAACTGATCCGGCTTGCCCGGCCCTCGGATTCACCGGAGGTTAGCGATGAAGAAAGCACTGATTCTGATTGTCGCGCTGGCAGTCCCGCTGTTATCCCGGGACCCGCTGGCTCAGCGGATTGGACATACCGATCCCGCCAAATATACGCGTAGCCGCTCCCATGCAAGTGCCGGCGACATGGCCTGCGAGACTCTCCTGCCTGGCAACGCACTCACCACGAACCTGGATTTCATGCATCGCTGCCAAATCATGCCGGGCGGTGGCGTAGGGCATCATTTCCACAACCAGTGCGAGGAGATGTTCGTCATTTTCGATGGACAGGCGGAGTTTACCATCGATGGGCGGACCTCGGTCTTGAAGGGCACGGTGGGCGCTCCCTGCCGAATGGGCCATTCGCACGCGATTTACAACCCGTCGGACCGTCCGGTGGAGTTCATGAACATCAACGTGACCGCGGTCAAGGGGAAATACGACGCATTCAACCTTGACGACGCCCGCATCAATGTCGCCAGCAAGGATCCCATTCCCGTATTCATGACCATGCGGCTTGATAAGGAGCTGCTGCGAGCGGTCGAGGGCTATCACGGCGGAGAAGGCACGGCGCGGTATCGGCGGGCGCTGGACCCAAGCGTGTTTCAAACCAATTGGGCCTATATGGATCATCTGCTGCTGCCCCCAGGCGCTTCGGAAGGTCTGCACCGGCATCCCGGGATCGAAGAAGTTTATTACGTCCTGAACGGCGACGGCCAGGCGCAAGTGAACGGCGAAACGGCCGAGATCCACAAGGGCGACGCAGTGCCCGTCCTGTTGAACGAAATCCACTCGTTCCACAACAACAGTCCGGGAGATCTTGAATTCATGATCGTCGGAATCGCCACCCAGAAAGGCGTCCTCGATACGGTGCTCGGCGGAATGGGCGGGCGCGGCGGCCAATAGCCTGCGCCGCGCCGATCTCCCCGGCTACTGGCGACACGCAACAAATCCGTTGTACAACGCAAGGCGTTTCCTGGCGGCCCTGGCCTTCAACAGGTTGGTTCCAACTCGGTACAATGGCTTAAATGCCCGATTTTTCCCAGCCGTTTTATCGAATTCAGAAACTCCCCCCGTACGTGTTCGCCGTCATCAACGAGATGCGGGCAAAGGCGCGGGCCGCGCAGATCGACGTGATCGATCTGGGGATGGGCAACCCGGACGGCGCTACGCCCAAAGTCGTAGTCAACAAGCTGATCGAGGCCGCGCGCAATCCGCGCAATCACCGGTATTCGCAATCGCGAGGGATTCCGCGGCTACGGGAAGAGATTGTGCTGCGGTACCAGAACAAATACGGCGTTGCGCTCGATGCCGAAAAAGAAGCCATTGTCACCATCGGCGCCAAGGACGCGCTGGCACACCTGTTGTTTGCCACCATCGGACCGGGCGACGCAGTAGTGTCCCCGAATCCCGCCTATCCGATTCACCAGTACGGCGTGCTGATGGCCGAGGGGCAGGCCTATGTGCTGCCGATGCCCGACCCGGCTACCTTCCTCGATGCGCTCGAGACCGTCTACCGGACCGCGCTGCAGAAGCCCAAGCTGATCCTCATCAGCTTCCCCCACAACCCGACGACGGTATGCGTTGAGATGGACTTTATGCGGGAGATCGTGCGCCTGGCACACCATCACGGCACCATGATCGTCCACGATTTCGCCTACGCCGACCTCGGTTTCGACGGTTACCAGCCGCCCAGCATTTTGCAGGTTGAGGGCGCCAAGGATGTAGCTGTTGAGATTTTTTCCATGTCGAAGAGCTACAACATGGCGGGGTGGCGGGTGGGGTTCTGCCTGGGCAATCCGCGCATGATTGCGGCACTGGCGCGGATTAAGAGTTACCTCGACTACGGCGTATTCCAGCCGATTCAGATCGCTTCCATCATCGCGTTGCGCGAGTGCGAAGAGGACACCCAGAAGATCCGGTGCATGTATCAGAAGCGGCGCGACGTGCTGGTGAAAGGTTTGACCCAGGCCGGTTGGCCGGTGGAAAAGCCGCGCGGCTCCATGTTTCTTTGGGCGCCGATTCCGGAACGCTTCCGCGCCATGGGCTCGCTGGAATTCTCGAAGCTGGTTCTGGAAAAGGCGCTGGCGGCGGTTTCTCCGGGCATCGGGTTCGGCCCGCTGGGGGAAGGCTACGTCCGGTTCGCCCTGGTGGAAAACGAGCAACGCATTCGGCAGGCCACGCGTTCGATAGGGCAATTCTTGGCTAAGGCGTAAACTGGTATCTGGCTGCCATTGTTCCGCAAATTACTTAGTACTGTTTGGGGTACTGACCGTCTATTTTGGGGGCGCTGAATAACCGGGACGGGCGTACACTCATGGTGAGGAGCCTGAAATGTTCGTGTGTGCGCGTTTCGCCTCAGCGCTCGTACTGGCGTCGGGGGTAATCGGGACAGGCTATGCCGGCGCCATCACAGCATACACGACGGCAGGCCTGGTCGCAAACGGCATACAGCCGCTTAGCTGCAGCGCGTCTCAGTCGAATACCGGGGCCGGCTCCGCCTCAGCCGCATCCACCTGCGGCACCCCGGATTCTTATCCGATTCCATATGTGACTTCCGCCGCATCCGGCACCATGGGCTCGGGGCTTTTCCCGGCCTTCCAGGCAAGTGCCGACGTTGGGGCTGGTTGGGACACGCTCCTGGACGATTGGGGCACAGCCTCGGTGGACGAATCGTACACGGAAAACCTGCTCGTTACGGGCGGGACCGGTTCGGGCACCTTGATCCTTGACGTGGCGCTCATGGTCCAGGGGAGCGAGTTTGGGATCGAGACGGGCGGCGACCTGGCGGCAAGCGTCGACGGTATTAACGTTTCGCGCGTCCTCAACACCATTTACCCCGGATGGATGTGCTACTACGGTGGGGAGGATTGCTTCTGGCAACCAGACGTCCCGGCTCAATACATCGCGATTCCATTCACTTTTGGAGTGCCGTTCAGCTTCAGTGAGGAGTTCACTCTGAGCGCCCAGGCCAACGACGATGGATCTACGCTGATGAGCGGCGGAATGGCGACGTCGTTGTTCTCGGTTCTGGATCCCAACGGTAACGTGGTTTCCGCTCAGATAGCCGATCCGCCGGACGCGCCGGAGCCGGCGTCGCTGCTTCTGTGCGCGGGATTGCTGGGGCTGGGCGCGGCGGGCCAGTATATTCGACGGTGTAGGGTTTCACGGCAACGTCGCCGGGCGGCGTGACCTCGGCTAGTGCGCCGAATACTGCTGTTGTGGTGGGTTAAGCGGGATCTCGATCGTTTTCTCGGCCTCCTCCACATCGTAGGTCTTGCCGTAAGTCTGATAGCCCTTGGCATTGATCTGAATCAGGATTTCGCCTTGCGGAATTTCGGGGACGTTGGCTTCGCCCTCCTGATTGGTGCGGAGTTCCCAGGTAGTGTTGACGGCGCGGCCATAGCGGGCCTGGGGATGCTTCGGGTCGGCATGCCAGCGAACCACCACCTCGGCGCGGTCGATGGGATGGCCGCCCACGGTTTTCACCACAATCCGGAGCTTGACGGTCGGGTCGTCGGCAAAAAGGGCAAGCGTCCCCACCAGCAACGCCGCCACTTTCCAGATGCGCATACTCAAATTATAGCCCCGGTGGTAAAATAAAGGCGTCAGACCTGCCATTTGAGGTTCAGCAATTGTGGGGGCGCAACGGATTCGACGGGATCGAATCGTGGTGGGGAGGCGTGCCGGGTTCCGAGCTCCCGTAAAACGATCGGAAAACATAACTGCCAATAACACGCAGTTTGCATACGCTTCGGAAAACATAACTGCCAATAACACGCAGTTTGCATACGCTGCCTAATTAATTAGGGAGCCGCTCCAGCCGCTGAGCCCGCGCGGCGGTGAGTGAGCGTCATCTTGCGGGATTGGCCAAAGGCTTCGGTCCGGAGCCGGCGGCTGAAATCCAATCGGACTAGCGTGGCGCCGCGCTCGCCGGTTCTGAAGCGCCGACGCGAAACCTTTGAGCCGGACACGCACGTAGTTCTCTTCACGACGGGCTTTCTCGGACGGGGGTTCAACTCCCCCCGCCTCCACCATAATAAAATCAGTAACTTACAGACTTTCTGCAAAATAATTGATCAAAATTGATCAAACGGCCATGGTGTCGGTGTATGCTGAATGCCCAACGCCGCCATATCGCCCCCTGCAAAAAGCCGATGTGGGATAAGTACACGAAGTGTTCTTGTTCTGTCACCATTCGCGGCACTCTCGCCGGCCGTCAGATCAGCCTCTCCACCGCCAAGTACCTCCCGCCCGATAAAGCCCGCGACCTCGAAGCCGCCCGCGACCTGGCTCTCCTCTGGGCGCGCATCGGCAAACCGGTCCGCCCCGAGGAGTACGCCCGACTCCCGGACCCGGACGCGCCGGAGTCGGAACGCCCCACGGTAGAGATGGCCGTTGCCGCGTACATGGCAGACGGCCGCGACCGTGGCAATGCCAGCCGTTATACGCTCTATCGTTTGCCCTATACCCCAATTGCGGCCGGGCAGGGGATTTTGCGATCCGAGATTCAGATCGAGACGGCGGTTTGGCCGTTGCGACTGCCGGCGATCGAGCGGCCGGTGACTTCGTTTGTGCCCGAAGCCTTGAACCGTCCGCCAGAGATTCCAGCCATTCCCTGTGTGACCCCTCGCAAAGGTCAGGGAGGGGTGGCATCTGGTCGGATCCGGGATAGAGGCCGGCGAAGCACTTGGATGCGCATCGGGACACACTCTCGGTGCATCTGCTGCCAGTTGTTGCTGATGGCGGACCCCAAAACGCCGGCCTCGGTACGGGCTCGTGCACTGGACCCGGTCCGCACCTTTCTCTGACGGGACACGGACGGGACTCAAAGGCCATCCGAGCGGAAGTCCG
>JBEKZL010000293.1:0-8844 GCA_049509915.1 Bryobacteraceae bacterium
AGGTGCTAGCGGAAGTCCGAGGCGGCGACTACGCGCCCAAGTGGACCGGGACAGGCGTGGGCCGGCCACTTCATCGAACAGCGCGTCGCGGAACCGCGCGCCCGAGCCCTCCTGTCAGGCTCGAATGGCCTGGGAACCGGCCCTGCCAAGCTAGTCACCCAGCGATAGCGGCGTGTGGCTTCGCGGTATTACCATAGTTTGTCCAGGCACCTAAAGGCCGGTTTGAGGAGACAACGATTTGCGAAGCCAGACTGACGCCGGAGATTTGAGCAAGCTGGAAGCTGTGCTGATGGTTGCCAAATCACCATGTTGGGGAAATGGAAATTCAGGCTAACACTATTTAAAACTATGAACTTAACATTGTCCCGAAGAAGGATCATGCAGGCCGTCGGTGCGACGGCCTTTTTACCGTCGCTAACATCCTCAAACACTCCCGGAGCGCCCGTCTTGGGGATGCGCTCCGAAGGTCTCGACACTCCCAAACTTTGTATTGACATCTCGGTAGGTGACCTGAGCGAAGACGCCATGCGTCGCGTCAAGCAAATCAGTATTGACTACATATATATGGCTGACTCACCACCCATTCCCTGGGACGAGGGCACCATCCGATCTCTAATGGAGCGCCTCAAGAGTGGCGGCCTGACCCTGGGTAACATGATGATCCCGTGGATGACGCCATCTCGCACTGCAAATGGCTCATTTCCCAATGCCATTTTTGGACGGCCTGGCCGCGACGAGGAAATTGAGAAAGTCCGACAATCCATCCGCGCGGCCGGCCGGGCCGGGCTACCCGTGGTGGAGTACAACTGGTACGCGCACCGCGCTACGGATGGATACTCACGGGAGTTCGGAAGGGGCGGCGCCCGGCTGACGTCGTTCGATTACGACCGGATGAAGGATCTGCCTCCGCTTCCAGAGGAGGGTGCACACAGCCTCGAAGAGATGTGGAGCAATATCACGTATTTCCTGAAAGCAGTGGTGCCAGTCGCCGAGGAGTCCGGTGTACGGCTGGCTCTGCACCCCAACGACCCACCGCCGCCGTTCAGCCGCGGATCCGGGCAGATTATGGGAAGCCTGGAAGGGTGGAAGCAGCTTATCGAGATCGTCCCCAGCACGTCGAACGGGATCACGTTTGACTGCGGCGTGACGCGGGAACTGGGCGAGGATCCAGTCGAGGTGTGCCGGTACTTTGGAACGAGGGGGCGCATAAACCAGGTGCATTTCCGAAACGTGCGCACGCAGGTGCCACGCCTCAAATACACAGAGGTGTTCCCTGACCAGGGGGAAGTGAATATGCTTGCGGTGATGAAGGAACTGGTACGGCAGAAGTACCCGCGGATGGTCTTTCCGGAGCACCCGAGCGGGCTCGACGGGTATCGCGATCAGCCCAGAAGCGGCGCGTACGCCAGCTGGGCGTACAACGTGGCTTACGCCCGAGCCATGCTGCAAGCCGCTATGGAGTCTTGAGGAAACATCTTTGGATGCGAAGATTTTGAAGGGTATCTGCAAATGCTGGCCGCTCGAAGGCCGACGCGGGTGCGCTGGTATCTCGTCCGCAGAGTGCGCGTCCCGGCGCGCCGGGCTCCTTCAGCCGCAGTCCACCCGGGTTCGACGGCGTACGGTCAACGCTCGCCGCGCTCAACGTCAACGCGGAACTTCCGCCTGTGGCTCGGGCGGGCCGCTATCGCCAGTGCGCTGAACAACAAAGCTTCCAACTCCCGCCACGCGCGCCGCGATCTCCGGCGCCGGTGAGGCCGTCCGCGCCGCGCACCTTGCAACGCAGCATCGCGTCCGCGCTGGGGCGCCGCGTCCGTGCCGTGCGCGTGCCGGTGGGCTTAAACGCGGCGCGCCGTCGACCCTGGCGGACGCAGCGAGCTCGAAGAGTGGTCACGTTCCGGCCCGTACGTCGCTTCCGCCCGGGCCCAGCAGCGAATAGTCAACCCAGGCTCGCCGATGGCGTCGCGGTTGCTGTGCAGACTTGATCCTTCCGCCCCTTGAAAGGCTGCTGCGGGTTTCAGTCGCCAAAAGTTAGTGAATCGGCCAAAGAGGTCGAGAATCAGTGCTCAAAACTTCAGTTCGATACGGATCGCGTGGGACGGAGTGGCGCCTATGGTCTTGACCGTATGTACCGTTGCTTCGGACCACGAGGCCGTGCCTCCTTTCCGTTCCTGGACGGTCTTCTTGCCATCCTGCGTGGTCTGCTCGTTTGTATAGGTATTCAGGTAAACGACCACGCCGTGGGGGTGCGGATGCATTGGCTCGGTGACGCCTACCGGAATCTGATCATCTATTACCCGAACAAACCGGTTCTCCAGAATTAGATGCTGTGTGGCGGCACAAACCTTCAGGGAATCGAGCGGGTCATTCGCCGCCTGCGGGAATGCCAGAAAAGCGGCTCCCAGGCAAATCGCGATCAGGATCCGGATCTTAAGTCCTCTGCGCATGGCTTCCAGTAAATCGATCGAGCCTCTACAGCGCATTCATACTCGCTCTGGGCACCTCAGTCGCCGTCAGCACCTGAAATCGGACTGCCACTGCTCAGGTCGGGCGTCAGCAAATCGTGGGCTTGTAGGACTGGCGCGCGCACGGGCACGGCGCGCATTGGAAGATCCGTGTGATGGACACTCGAGGGTTGAATGGTTCTCAAGGGTGGCACCTTGCGTTTCCGGACTCAAGCGGTGGCGCGACTCCCGACTTTCCGACGCATCCAAGGTAACGGCACACGGCCGGCACGACTCGTGCCCATTCGGAGCAAGGAATGTCTTCACTGAACTGCAGCATGGTGGGCGCGCCGCCGCCGGCCTCGTTCACCAATCGGTCCAGAAAGGCTTCGATTTCGGCCGTTTCCCGCAGACAAAGCGAAGCCGGAAAATTCGGCAGAACCACTTTATCCGGCCATGCCGCTTTAGCCTCCGCCAGGCTCATGTCCCCGGCAGTCTCCGGCAGCGAGAGCGATTCGACCCCGTCGATTGGCGCGCGCTCAATGAGGTCTTTAAGCGCCTTCAAGCGCCCGTCCATGTGAACGAAATATGGCTTGTCGGCGTGGCGGCACTCGCCACCATGCTTCTCGTAAAACGGAAGACAGAAGCGTTTGAAACTATTGGGAGGCGTTGTGGCCGAGGAAATGTTATCCGGTTGCCAGATGACATCCGCCTCAGAATCGAGCGCCAGGGTGAAGACCGCGTCCATTTTTCGGTTGAGCGCGTCCAGCAGCTCGAGAACCGGGTCGGGATCGGTGTAAAGGTCGACCAGGAAACGCTCCGGCCCCGCGAGTTCAATCAGAACTTTTTGGAACGGGCAGCGATCGACCCGGCCAAGGACGACTCCGTCATCTCCGAGTTCCGATCTTCTGGCGCGCAGGGCTGCTTCGTTCGTGCGAAGAATCGTGTGCCTGGCAAGATACGCCAGGACCCCGTAGTCCTCGCGCGTCTGTACATAGTACTTCGAGATCCAATCCGAACCGTAGCTTGGATCGGTCCTGCTGCGCTGGCACACCGAACCGACCGGTGTGTCATATGTTCTGATCTCGACTCTCTCCCCATTTTCGAAAGCGAATCGAACCTGCAGATCGGCGCCCCGGACCTCGGAAACGTAGCCCGCATGCGTGTGCCACGGAGGAGCGATCAAGGAAGCGACAGGGTGGAAATCCAGAATACCGAGGCCAAAATTCCGGGCTTCCCGCTCGCTCGTCCCGCGAGGGAGATATCTCGTATAGACACCGACCGGGACGCCATCAACTGGCTGCTTGTGGTACACCGCGAGCAGCCGCTCGCGGGCGGCGATCCGGCTCATACAGAAGTTGCCTCCGCGCGCAGGCTGGCTTCGACTTCATCCCGCGTCGGGATCGCGTCGATCACACCGAGCCGCGCAACCGACAGCGCGCCTGCATGGTTTGCGAACATAACTGCGTCTTCTACCGGCTTGCCGCCCAGCAAGGCGGCCAGGAGCGCGCCGCAGAACACGTCGCCCGCGCCGGTGGTATCCACCGCCTGGACCTTCGGCGCCGGGTAGTGTCGGGAAGTATTTCTGTCCGCGACCACTACTCCCTGTTCTCCGAGCGTGACGATCGCCGTTCCGACGCCGCGGCCGACAAGCCAGAGTCCGGCGCGCATCGCCGTAGTGGGGTTCGTGACTGGAATTCCAGTAAGTACCGTCGCCTCCGTCTCATTCGGCTTGATGTAATCGATGAACGGGAAAAGATCGTCGGGCAGTTTCACGGCCGGTGCTGGATCCAATAGTGTGGCGACTCCAAGGTTGTGTGTCTTCCGGATCGCATAGTCCACCACTGCCAGCCGGTTCTCAAGCTGAAAACCAACAATGTTCGATCGCCGGACCGCCGGTTCGGCGGCGTCGATATCCGCTTCGCACAACCTGAAATTCGCGCCCGGGCAGACCATGATCATGTTGGCTCCGTCCTTGTCGACGAAAATCACGCTGATGCCGGTGTGATCGTCGTGATCGATCCGGATCGTGTCGGTGGCGATCCCGTGCCGCCTGTAAAGCGCGAGCGCGCCCTGACCGTAGTGGTCCATCCCGATTCTTCCCACAAACTGTGTGGGAGCTCCGAACGTGCACGCCGCGATAGCCTGGTTTGATCCTTTTCCGCCATTCCCCTCCCAGGCAGAGTCGCCAATCACGGTTTCACCGACGACGGGCAAACGCGCCGCTTTGTAAAAGAGCCCGATGTTATAACTGCCGACAACGGTAACAAAGTTCCTGTCCATAACTTCGACCTCGTCCTACCCTTGTTTCCAACCACGGTTCAGCCTGCCGGGCTACCGGTCGATCCGCGACACGATAAACTCGTTGAGCTTATCGCCGTTCACGTTCCTGACGACCTGAATATTGGAATCCTGTACGCCAAGGTCGATGCTTTTCATGACCCCCCTGTCATCGAATTGAACCTTACACGGGATGACATCGAACATCTCCGCGGCTTTGGGATGATGAGCGGCATGAACGAAACCGGGCGTCGACCACATCCAGCGCCCTTTTTCGAAATACTCGTAACGATCCCTATGTTCGTTCGCCTTCGCGTCGTTTCTGAGATACCAATAGAGCAGTTCGTTCAGCAGGAAGTGAGACAGCATGTTCTTCTCGGGCGCGAGTTGTTTTGGCGCGGGGAAGTACCACATGGACGAGTCCACCGGGACCCACACAATCGGCAGTTTCGAACGCATGACGACAACGAAAGCGAAAGGGTCTAGCTTGACGTTGTAATCCTGCTCGGGAGAGTCCGCCGAGCCTGCGACAACGTACACGTTTGAGACCTTCCGTTCCAGTAGCCCGGGATCGCGGAGATACGCCGCGGCGAGGTCAGTCATACTCCCGACGGCCATCAGGGCGACTTTCCGATTCGATTCGCGGAGGGTCTTGAGGATTAACTCGATGCCATCCTGCCCGTCCACATAAAGGCCCTTGTCCCCCAGCGAACGCAACTGGAAATTCCCCAGGCCCTTCACCACGGGCACCTGGCGGTTAGCGTATTCCATCAGCTTGGACATGACCTTCTCACCATCCGATGGATACATGTGGTTGTCGAGGATGACCCCCTTGATGTCAAGCTCGGGCGATTTCAACAGAACGGCGGCATCGAAATGGTCGTCGATATCCGCAATCGTGTAATACAAGTCGGTTGAATAGACGATTGGATACCGGGTTTGAGCCGCGGCCGGAGTGCCGATCGTCACAACCGCTGCTATGGCGACCAGGACGGGGCCAGACGCTTTGCTATTCATAAATCGTTTCTCCATCCGCCATCCTCGGGCGCAACCGAGCCTACCGCCATGCCGTTGGGGACGGCGAGCCCGGCCGGCGGCCGGAAGGGATATTACTTCTTCCAAGTTTCACCCGCTCCGGCCCGATCCGTTCGATGGTTACGCCCATCAGTTTCACCGGGTCCATAGCCGGGCGATATTCCCCCTCGATGTGTTGAAGATGGCATAGAGCCCGTTCGGTAGTTGTTGCGCAGAAATGCATCCTGCCGCGAAATACAATAGCCGAATCGCGTCGCGGTTTCCCATTCTAACTCCAGGCACCTATCGGCAGCGAGGAAATGACGGACCCCATCCCTTCCTCGAACGCAGATCCGGGCCGGAGCAGCGCGTGTCTCTCATCCGGTGGGTACCCGCACGGGAAACGCCTGCCGAAGTTTAGCGATTGTCTGCGATTGTGGCCGAGGCTCCATGGATCGGCGATGTCCGGGGACTGAGCGTGTCAGCGCGAACCCTTGCACACGGCGCGCCATCGACGGGGCGAACGCGGCGAGCTGTTAGACAAAATCGCCAAGCGGATCCAGGACCAGCAAGTCCTCCCGCGCGCTGTTTCGGGCCCAGGTGTGCGCCCCTGCCATCGGGGAAACTCCCCCTGGAGAACCGTGTGGGGCGATCCACCCTGACGGGGGTTTCCGCCGCCATGTGGAACCATCCCTCCGCCAACTTGGAGAGCCGCCCCTCGCTGAGCTACAGCGAGATGAGCGCGCTCGTCAGGTATTTGTGGTCGCTGGAAGATCGTGGCGATGAGTACCGGGTCGAATGGTCCTTGCAAGAAACAAGTGCGCTACGTGCCACGATGACGCTGAAAACGGGACCGATGGCGTCAGGATGTCCATTTTCGGCCGACGAGAAGCGGTTCCTATGTCCATCGTGACGGCGCTGGGCAATCACGGACCGCGGTGCGCCGCCGGCGCGGCGAGCCACGGCTCCGGGCGGCTTCAGACTTCCGCCGAAGCGCTACGGCGTACGGCCAACTGCCGCCGCGTTCGCCGAGGTGCCCATCCGTGCGGCGAACCCCCACCGCCGCGGGAAGGCTGCCGGATGCGCGGGACTGGAGCGGCGCCGGCGCGCCTCCGTGTCGCGCGACATCCACGAGAATCGACGGCACGGGTGGACCGCCAACGCCGGTGGTCGGACTGCGGCGGAGGCGGCTGACGCAGCCCGTTTGGAGAGCTTACCTTACCACCTTGCCCGCTTGGGCGAGAACGCCGCGCATATACTCGGCGGCGAGTTGGGCGTTTTTGTCGACGAAATCGAGACTGACAGTCCGGCCGTTGACGACTGGCAGCGGATGGCACAGCTCAAATCCGGCGTAGCCTTGATAGCCGATGTCGTACAGGCCCAGCGCTTCGGCGAGAGCTTTCTCATCGCCCTTGATGGTGATGCCATCCGGGCCGCTGTCGTATTCGCCGCCGAAGTGCCACAGCGTTTGCAACGCGCCGGCTTCGTTGACCGCCTTACGAACGGCGGCCTCGCCCAGACTGTGCTCGAGGCGGGCATCGAAACAGATCTTGAGATGGGGAGAAGCGACTTCCTTCACCATTCGGATCGTATCGGCATAGCCTTTGATCACGGGCGGATGATTTTGCAGCGCGAGCGTCACGCCGTAATCACCCGCGAAAGCAGCAGCTTCGGTGGCGGCCTGGCGGCACCAGCCCCATGTCTGCTCGTCTGTGAACTCCTTGTGCTCAGCCTTCCAGACAGCCTGCGCGACGTCATAGCTGCCGCCACCGCCAGGTAGGGAAGTGACGCCAGGCCAGGCAAGAAAGATGCGCATGGTTTTCGCGCCAAGGTCGGAGGTCATGCGCAGAAGCTCGCGAAGGTAAACCAACTGGGTCTCGCGGTGCTCCGGAATGGGGCTGCTAAAGTCGTTATTGCCGGCAACGGCGTAGATCTCGATACCTTGGTCAGCGGCTAGCTTGCGGAGTTGCTGGCAGCGAGCCTTCGGCATGTCGAGAGGATTGCCGTGCGGGCGCTTGCCGTCAATCTCGACGCCCTGGTACCCAAATTTCCTGGCACGGCCGATGACCTGCTCGACAGTAAGGGCATCGCCTCGGTACCAGACGCCGCCATAGGTAATACTATACAAGCCGACCTTGATATGGGCGTGCGGCACGGCTGCCGCCGAGAGGACGCCCGCGGCTAGTGTCGATTGCACGAACTCGCGCCGGGAAACGTTTCTGCTCATGGGGCCTCCGATCAGTACTATTATGTCACCACGAGTCTGCTCGACGTGAGTAGGACGTGTACGGCGCCTCAATCCAAACCTCTACTCGCGCCGCTTCTGATCTGGTCAACATTACGGCGGAACTGGCGCCCGTCTTGCTGGCACTCGCGGCACGGGGCATCCATGAGGGTGGCGCGAAGGTCCAGGCTGGAGGCGCCGGCCCAACATGGGCGCCGTGTGCGGGGGCGACAGTCCAGCTTCTCATCGGCGGCGGAGGACCGAACCCGGATCCAGAAACAGACTCCGGATACGCGCAACGTAGAGCGCTTGCTCGGGACCTTGTTGGCAAGCGGCCGGTTGCCTGCGCGGAAAGCAATAAAACACGGGTTGCGTGAATTGTTTTTGTCACTGTATGATGCCATTATCCGTAAACTGAGAAATATCTGATCTCATGAAAACCTCTATGGGCAGGACTCGGACAAAGTGGGTCTTGGCCGCGAAGATGTCTGTCGGGCGTGGGATGGCGCAGGCCGCCCGATCGCCTGCGGTAAGTTTCGTCTCGACGGAGAAATGCGGGCAGCTACGACCGCGAGTAACGCCCATCCATGGTCCTGGTTTATCCCGGGCGCCCCGAGTTGTCCTGGATTTACCTGTTTGGAGACCAGGGCGTTTCCAGCAAATGCTCGTTCCCGTAGATGACGCAGGAGAACCACTGGAGCGCTCCGATCTGTACATACAGGACGGCGGTGGACATCACTGACCACTTCAATCTCCCTGTGGCCTTACGCCCGCGCTTTATGCGATTCGTGAATTTCCTGCAGGGCCCAGACGCGGATGGGGTCGCGTTTGCTGGCTTCGATGGCGTCGGCGGCGGCGCGGGCGCCGCTCATGGTGGTGATGCAG
>JBEKZL010000294.1:0-8829 GCA_049509915.1 Bryobacteraceae bacterium
ACGTGTACTTCGAGGCGGCCAGCGAAGGCAAGATTCTCTATGAAGCGGCGTGAGCAGGCCCTGCTGTTGCTCCGCAAGGCTGCCCAGGATGAAGCCCTGCTCGACCAGGTGCTGACATCCGACCGGGTCAGCGACGAAATCATCGGGTTTCACTGCCAGCAGGCTGCTGAGAAGATCTTGAAAGCCCTACTATCGGATCTCGGCGTCCGCATCCGAAAGACGCACGAAATCGGCGCGTTGATGTCTCTCGTTGCCGAAGCGGGCCACCCTTTACCCACACAGTTTGAGGACCTCGACGCGCTGACACCCTTCGGCGCGATCTACCGCTACGAGGACTACGACGCACCGATTTCCCTTGACCGGGCTGCGGCGCGCGGAATTCTGCGACAGTTGCGCCTTTGGGTGGAGGGCAAGCTTGAGGAGCGCACTCCACCGACGGTTGAATAGCCACACCTCCGGCCCGCGGGTCACGACGATGGTTCCACAATTCTCGGTGAGGCGACAGCCGCGCAGGAGGGAGAACAGGCGCGGCTCAGAGAATGGCGATCAGGGCGCGGAACGGAAGGCCCAAGAGGGTGCCGCAACTGACGCCGATGCCGTTCGCGATCACATCCCCGAGTTCCACGGAGCGCCCGGGGGAGAAATGCTGACCGCCTTCGAGGAGAGCTCCGAGAACGAACATCGAGACACCTGCTAAAATCCCTCGGCGCCTGTCCTGGAATCCGATCACCGGTAGAAACGACAGAGCCAGGTAAGCACCGAAATGTTGCAGCTTGTCCCAGATGTGGAGGCGGCCGATGGCGACCATGATGGGAGAGGCTGCCGGCAACAGCTCGCCAACGATGACGCAGCAGATCAGCGCGGCCCAAAGGGCCAGAAGCGGGGCGCGACTGTTCGGCTCTCGGAGCATGCTGTCATTCATCGGCGCTCACTTCCTCTTTCGGCTCTATCGGTCCAACTCACGATCTCGGTCTCCGAGCACAGCTTCCCTTCGACGGGATAGAACCTCACGCCGCGGCGCACGGCAGGCCGGAAGCCGACCCTTCGCCCATACCGAAACTGGAGGATTTTCAGCAACTCCTGGATGTCCACGGCCGAAGCTTTGACAGCGTTCTGCTTTTCCAATTTCTGCCTCCCGTAAGAGCACCGATGCGCGGAACACACTTGGCATTCACCGCTGGTGCAAGCGAGCCAGAGCGGTGCAGGCGACCCGAAGCGGCCGTACCAAATAATACACCGGCTGTAAGCTGTCGGGTAGCCGAATGAAATCCGCATCGAGGTGATTGGGCTGGAAAGCGCGACGCCAAAGGTACCTGGCCTTGGAAGCCAGGCTATCCATCATCCTGAGATGCAGCATCGCTCCTGCTGGGGCGCCGGCATAGTCCGTCACGTCACGGGAGAGATTCTCCGCGAATTGGTCCGCGATGGCACATACACTCTGGTCCCGATTCACCTGGCTCCAGATATCCGGCGGCACGGGAGCATCGAATATGCTTACGGCTAGTCTCAAGCCCACGGCAACCGCCCGCCAGCTCCCAACCCGCAAGGCCTCGCGCCGAAGGTCGTCCCAATCGAATGACTGATTTGTCAAAAGCGCGGCGAGATCGCAAATCGACCGAATTGCCCAGCATTCTCTCGCGGCATGAACGCAAAGATAGATCAACAGATCTTCGCTGCACAGGGTGCGGGCCACCAGGCCGGATGCCTGCACGGTTACCGACCGGCCGATTGCACGGGAGGCGTCGAACTTGAGGAAGTAGGGTGGAGAAAACTGCCAGTGAAGATCTATCTCGCATTCTGGATCCTGCCGCCTGAGAGCTACCTCGCACGCGCCTGGCAACGAAGTCTTAAACCCTGCCGATTTCCTATGGTAGCCATCGGAATGGAGCACATTCAGCGCGGCTGTGAGTTGTTGCCGAGGAACATAAATGTCTAGATCGGTAAAATCACGCAGGGCGATGTCGCCATACGCCAGATAAGCCAGAGTCGGACCCTTGAATGCAATCGCTGTCAGACCGGCAGTTTCGAAATTGCGTAGGACACGGGCCAGTTCACCAGCCATGCCCAGGCTCCACAGCTTCTTCCCGGCCGCCTTGCGTTGGATCTCGGCAAGAAATTCGGGCGGGACAGGGGTGGGACCGGCCCTGTAGAGGGCACGCGAGAGTAAGGGCAAAGTGCCCTGCGCAACGTTCTGGTCCACCAGCAGACGCCAGTCTACGGGGGCCTGTAGAGCTTCGGCAAGACGCGCCGCGGTTTGGGCCGGTGGAGCGCAGCAGGCGATCAGGACCTTTCGCTCTGGACTATGCATGAGACAGAATCTGCCGTTCCCAGGATTGGGCGTAGGGCCCGCCTTGCCGGACCAATTCTTCATGAGACCCGGATTCGATGACTTGGCCATCCGACATCACAAAGATCAGGTCCGCCCGCATCGCGGTCGTCAGACGGTGAGTAATCACCACGGATGTCCGGGCGGCGGCAAAACCGCGGAATCGGTCCAGCCAATCCGCCTCGGCCCAGGGATCCATGGCGCTGGTGGGCTCGTCAAGGACGAGCAGCCTGGCATCGCGATAGAACGCGCGCGCCATGGCAATCCGCTGCCACTCGCCTGCGCTCAATTCCTCGCCTTCCAGAAACATCTTCCCCAGGCGGGTGTCGTATTCGCGCGGAAGGCCGGCTATGACTTCGTCCGCACCCGCCGTTTGTGCGGCCGTTCGGATTCGGCCCCAAGCGGGATCGACACCTGCATCGCCCAGGGCGATACTTTCGGCCGCCGTGGCATTGTAGCGCACCGGCTCCTGGAAGACGGCTGCAATTTGCGACCGCAGATTGTCGGGAGACACCTCGCGGAGATCGACGCCATCCAACTCGATCCTCCCACCTTCAGGATCGTAGAAGCGGCAAAGCAGTTTGACCAGCGTGCTCTTTCCGGACCCGTTGGGACCTACGAACGCAACCATACGGCCGGCCGGTATCGTGAGCGACAGATTGCGAAGCACGGGCCTAAGCGCACCCGGATAAGTGAATGTGACATTGTCGAAGCGTATCGTCGGAGCCGCGGCCCGAGGAACCGGATGGATCTGGTCCGCTGCAAGTTTCGGGACGCCAATCTGCGGCTCCAGCGCCAGGAACTCGAACAGGTTCCCGATGAAGAGGCTGTTGTAGTAAAGCTGGCCGACGTTATCGAGCAACGATTGCACCACCCGGAGCGACTGCTGGAAGGCCTGATAGAACAACGTCAGGTCGCCCAGGCTGATCAGGCCGTGCAGCGCCCGCCAGAACATCCATCCCAGGCTTGCTCCGCTGGCGGCAAGTGCGCCCGTTCCCGCTGCCAACTCGGCAATGGCGTTACCTCGCGCCAGGCGGAACCGCTGGCTGCGCAAACTGGCGCGCAAGCCGTCGAAAGCCGCGCGAAAATGCACCCCGAGTCCGAATAGCCGCAGCTCGGCCGCTGTTTCCCGCGACGTCAGAAGCCAGTCGTAGTACCATGCGCGGCGATCGTCCCCGGTGGTTCGCACCCGCAATTCATGCTGCCGGACGGCGAAGCGGAGCACGACCCAAAGGGCCGGCAGAGTAGCGGCAGCCAAGGCAATCGGCATCCATGGGCCGAAGGAAAGCAGGACAAAGAACATGGCCGCCAACGTAATGCCGTTTTGGAGCAGGTTGGCAACGCTATCCATCAGGGCAAGCGGGCGGTAGTAGGCCTCCTCGCGGGCGCGATGGAGGCGGTCGAAAAAGTCCGGCGAATCGTAAAAGGCCAGGTCCACCTCTACGGACTTGCGATGGACAAGAGCCAGAATGTGGTCCTGCACGAGTTCGCCCTGGTTGGTTCGCACCCATGTGGAGAGGCTGTGGAGGGTCTCGCCGGCCAGGGCGGCGGCTCCCAGCAAGATCGCGGAGGCCAGGGCGCCCCGCACGTTCCGCCAATCGCCGCCCGAGCGAAGTGCGGCCACCGTACCGTTCACGAGCGAGCGGGAAAGCCAGACCGTCGCCACTGGCAGCAGGCCCTGTACCGCGAGCAAGGCGGCCGAGGCAGCCGTCCAGCGGGGCGCGGCGTTCCACGCCAAACGCAGTGCGCGGGGCACATCGCGCAGTTGGCGAACAGCCTTAGCGAGTTTGGCGCGAAGCTCGGGGTTCATGGCGAACTACTGAGTAGTACAGGATTCCCAAATACTCCCGCAATGCCCGTTCCGACCGAAACAGAGCTTCGGCCTGTGGGAGATACTGGTCCATTTCCAACGCCATTCGGGGATCGGGCGTAAGGTAGTTGACCGGCACCGGCACGATCTCGGCGGGGCACTCGCGGAAGAGCCGCATGGCGCGCGGCATATGGAACGCGGAAGTGACCAGCAGGATACGCCTCCAGTGAAGACGAGCCACGAGCTGGGTGAGTGCGCCGGCTTCGTCCGCGGTGTTCAGCGTCTCGCGCGTAACGATAACCGATTCGGGGGGGACGCCGCGCTGGATCGCGATTTCTCTCAATCGAACCCCTTCACAGAATCCGTCGGAATCGAATAGCTGCCCCGCGCTGATTACGAGAACTCTGGCGCGGCCGGAGGTATAGAGGCTCAGAGCCCGATCGAAGCGTTCGGCGCTTGCGCCCCATTCCACTTCAGTGCCGAGTCCGTCCCGTGGACCGAGTATGCCGCCGCCGAGGGCGAACACCGCATCAGCCTCGGGGTATGCCGAATTGGGGCGCCAGGCGTAACGATCCTCCAGAGTACGCATCACGGGGTCGGCGACGACCGGCGTGCTGAGCAGCCAGAGGATGGCAAGGGGCAGAGCAATCAGTACGCGGCGCCGCCACCGAAGAGCGGCCACGAGCATCATGAGCGAAGCGCCCAGCGGCAGGAACAGGACCGGGAGGGACTTGTGGAGGACGAGCGGGTTCACGTTATCCCATGTTGCACGGCCCAACGCCGTAGAGCCAACTCCCGCCAATCGGCGAAAGGGAACCGGAGTTATGGACATCGCCCGCACATCCGTGCCGCCCCGCCCCGCGGGCTAGGGGTGGCGTTTCGGGCCAGGGTTTCCGCCGCTGACCTCTACACTCTTACCACTCCCGCCAAGCGTGAGCTGCGCTGCCCGGCCAAACTCGGTAAAAACAGGAGTATTGTATTCTTTTCTCGTCACCATCGCTTCATCACGACGGTCGTCTGAGTTCGTCAAAATGGCGCCTCCCTTGATCAACATCACACCCCTCGAGCGAAATCACTAACCGGAAATCCGATTCTTGTTTAGCGTTTCCACCTACGTGCAGTGAAAGGACCTGCAGCACCTCAAACCAGGCATCATCCGCGTCGGCGTCAACGCTCCGATTGACTGCATTGCGGAACCGATCCAGGTTGACCAAATCTTTCAGTCCGCCGGTGGCGGACGGATTCTCCAAAAGACAAAGCCCTTCTTGCCGGCCCTGGCGAGACGCCAGGCAAGTAGCGATCCTCCCGAGTACGCATGACGGGTCGGCGGTGACCGGCGTGCTGAGCAGCCAGACGGCGGCCAGGGGCAGAGCAATTAAAACGTGTCGACGTCAGGGGGGAGCGCCGGCGAGCACGAAGAGCGAAGCGCCCGGCGGCAGGAACAGGACGGGGAGGGACTTATGCAGGCCGAGCGGGTTCGCTCTACTGGGATGGCAGGGTCCAACGCCGTCGGGCCCAATCCCGCCAATCGGCGCAAGGGCACCGGGTTATAGACATAATTCCGCGCACATCCGTGCCCCCTTCGCCCAATTCGCGAATAGACCCCGGCGCCCCAACCACCATTAACAAGGGCGGCGACAACGGACGTTGGGCGGACAGGATCTCCCCGGCCCGGCGGGCTAGGACTTGCGATTCGGACCGCCGTTTTTCTTGCTATGCTCCGCTACTCCCTTGGTTCCGCCAAGCGTGAGCTGCGTTGCCCGGCCAAACTCGGTGAAAACAGGAGTATTGTATTCTTTTCTCGTCACCATCGCTTGATTCGGACGGTCGTCTGGGTTCGTCAAAATGGCGCCTCCCTTGATCAACATAACACCCTTCGAGCGAAATCAACAGTCGGAAATCCGATACCTTTGTTTTGCGTTTTCCATCCACGTGCGCAGCGAAAGGACCTGGAGCACCTCAAACCAGGCATCATCCGCGTCGGCGTCAACGCTCCGATTGATTGCATTGCGGAACCGATCCAGGTTGACCAGATCCTCCAGTCCGCCGATAGCGGACGGATTTTCCAGAAGGCGAAGCGCTTCTTGCCGGGCTTGGCGAGACGCCAGATAATAATGGCGCCAGAGGCGCTCGCTCTTGTCCTGTCGCCAGCGCACAACATCGGGCACCAGATCCTTAAGCGACCGCCTCAGCACGTACTTGGTCCACCCGTTTCTAACCTTCCACTCTAAAGGCAGTCCGACGCAAAACTCCAGCAGGTCCCGATCCTGGAACGGGTGGCGGGCTTCCACGCCGAAAGACGATGAAATGCGGTCGTATCGGTCGTTCGCCACGGCGAGGGACCCACTTGTTAGGGAGCGAAGGTGATATTCACGGCTACTCTCGGGTACCTTCCGGGCCGCCGCGTCATAAGCGAATATTCGCCCGTCCAGCCCCGCGGTTGCCGCCAGGCCCTCCGCTACAAGGCGGCCATCTGCGCCGCTCCACCCGCGGCGCAAAACCCGCAGGAACGGTTTCATCCTATCCGGAATCGCAATGGTACCGAGCATGAACGCGGCGGTCTGGGCAGAGTGGCGAAGTCCGCCAAATGTCATTCCGCCACAGGATCGCCAGGCCAACAGGGATGCCCGGAGCGTCCGGCCCAGGCTGCCGGTTTCCAGAAACACAGCTTGCAGGTCTGCCGGTTGCGAGGCTGCGACATCTCCATCCACGCCGTCCAGCACGGCCTTGCATCCATCCGCCGCCGCCGCCTTATAAATCGAGAGGCGAGGGTCTGTCATCCGCCAGTCAAAGGGGTCGTCGGTTCGTTCGAGAATCGGGGCGATGTGGGTCCTGAAGCACGTGTCCTCCGCTACCGGCAGCACGGTAGGCGTTAGATTCAGGGCACCCGCAACCGCACGAATGAAAGGAGCCTCCGGGCACTTCACCGATGAGTCCGGTGTGCCCGAATAAACAAATCGCATGCGGGCGCCGGCCGAGTTCAACAGACGGTGAGCCACCGAGACAATCGAAGACGAGTCCACGCCTCCGCTCAGCATGTACCCGGTGTGTTCCGCACCTCTCAACCTGCGCTCGACCGCGATCGAGAACCGCTCGCGGAAGGCTTCGCAGTATTCACTCTCGCTCCCGAACCGCGTGTCCGCAACCCGATCGAGAGACCAATATCCACCATTGGTGTCCGACTGACGCCCCACCTTCATCCATGTGCCGGGCGCCAGTTTCAAAACCCCTTCGAAAAACGTGGCGGTGCAGTCCGACCACTCGAGGTAATCCACCAGAAACTCGGCAATGCGCGTTCTGTTGAATCCTCTCGGAACCGCCGGATGCGGCATGACGCCGCCGACCTCCGACGCAAAGACCAGGCAATCCGGAGACAGGTGATAGATGAACGGCTTCACCCCTGTCGGGTCGCGGGCGCAAAACATCTGGTCCGCCTTCTCATCGTACAGTGCGAACGCGAAATCGCCTCGCAGCTTGTCCGGGCTTTGCTCACCCCACCGGCAGTATGCGGCAACGATCAGTTCCCCGTCGCTCAAATCCGGAAGTGCTGCCCGCGGGAATCCCAGAGCCGCCGCCAGGTCGTCGCGATTGCCCAGCCGCACATCGGCTGCGATCCAGTATCCGGGGAATCGTTCATACCGCACGCACTCAAAGCGGGCCTCCGGTGTTGAGAAAAGAACCTGAACTCCCACGGCGGCATCCTTGCAAAGACCCGTCTGACGGCTATCCACTCCACGGTGCTTGATGGCGGCGAGCATGGTTTCCAGCAGAGCCGGGTCGACAGGCGCGCCTGTCCTCTGGAAGTACCCCGCTATTCCGCTCATAGGACTCCATCCTCGATCGCTGCCAGCGGCGTGAGATTTTCCCCTTTGCCCCCGCCCAGCAGGACACGCCCGTCTGCCTCAAGCCATGCGTGCGCCTCGAAGTTCACCGCAGGGCTTCGTCCAACACCGATCCACAGCGTGGACTGGATCCCGGCTGCTTGAAGCAGAAACCTCAGCGCCAAGGCTCTCGACAGGCAGGTCGCCCCGGGCATTAACCGGCTAGCCATCCCCATGGCGCGGGCGGCGACCTCCGGGGATGGTCCTCTCCGCCTGGCGGCCAAATGGCCACACCGCCGAGAGAGCACCATTGGGAAGGGCAGGAATGCCATGCCGAAACGAACCAGTGCAAGAATGACCCAGCAGGCCGTCAGCAAGAATAAGTGCCGGCCGCCGAAGCGCACTCCTTCTACGTAGCGCTTCAGACACATAACACGGACGCCCGCCCCGGCTGTGACCTCAAAGGGACCGCATGCTGAAGTATCTGCTTGCGTACTTCTGGCATTCGACCGAAACTGCTGGGGTACACAAGCCTGAATGTCAGCCCCGCGGAAACCATCCCTCCCAGGGTAGAGAAGATAGCCCTCATCGCACCCGCTATCCTATCAGTCAGTATGAAACACGACTCAAGAAGCTTGCCAACGGCGGCTGCGCCCGTAAGTGCCTCGATTCGGGTGTCCTCATCGGGAGAGGGATCCAGTACGTAAAGCCCACGCAGACAAGCCGGACTGGGCGAAAAGGGCAGACTCTCCCGATCACTCACCCTTCTCTTCTGAGTAAACTGTGCCACACCACTCATACTGGTGTCACCCGAGAACAACGCCTCCATCGAGGGAGGCCACAGCCGCACACCAGGATACGCCGGCACACCC
>JBEKZL010000295.1:0-9103 GCA_049509915.1 Bryobacteraceae bacterium
GATTGTGCTTGGCCAGCACCTTCGTAATCGCGGCCGTCAGCGTGGTCTTGCCGTGATCGATGTGTCCGATGGTCCCGATGTTGACGTGCGGCTTGTTGCGGTCGAATTTTTCCTTTGCCATGCCGAATCCTTCTCTGCCTGTCCGTAATTGGCTAACAGGGGGAAAACTGGAGCCGTTGACCGGGCTTGAACCGGTGACCTCGTCCTTACCAAGGACGCGCTCTACCAACTGAGCTACAACGGCGTGTTGGATCTTCGGAGATTTGCCAAGAGGCAACCCTCTATATTATCTTACAAGACTTGCTGGTGGACGGGGGAGGATTTGAACCTCCGTAGGGCGCAAGGCCCGACGGGTTTACAGCCCGTTGCTATTGACCGCTCAGCCACCCGTCCATCCCTAAGCCCGCAATACTCCCACCCAAAGCGAGATTACATTAGACGTGGCCCCGGCAGCAAGTTTGATTTTGGGGCAGGATCCCGAGTGCCGCGTTTGGGGGCTTCCGGAAGAGCCCCACTTGCGCGCCTATCTAAGTTAATTACAAACAGTTGGCCGAACTCAATCAAGCCAGTTTCTGCCTTGGCGGAAGGCATTGTGCTTGGGCCGGGAGGCGTAAACGCCCTCGCACCGGGTTCTTCGATCAAAGCTCCGGAACCAAGTGAAATGTGCGAAAAATGCAAGCGAGCAGGCCGTCGAAGCTCCCAGGCGGGTGCTGGCCAACCCTTGACCCGTTGAAAAATACCTCAATTGTCAGATTCGTTTGGTCTGCACCTATCCCCTTGGTCGCGACTCGGTTTAGCGGACGTCGGGGTCTTTGGCGAAGTACAGGCTCACGGCGTGGTCGATATTCGGCTTAGTCATACGGACAGGGCGGCCGTCGTACTCGCTGATGGCGCGAACCAGTTTGTAAATGTCGTTGGGGTAGCAGGCGCGGAGGGTCGTTGCCCCGGCCTTGAGGCAAGCCTGGCGCAAGTATTCGGCGGAATTCAGCTCGCAAGGAATCTTGTTGGTGTCGAGGACCTGGCGGAATATCTGGTCGAAGACCTCGGCGGTAATGTCGCCCACCAGAACTTTGGTCTGGATGCGGCGCAGGAAGGCTTCATCGGCGAGGTCTTTGGGATTGAGATTGGTAGAAAAGACGACCATCATCTCGAAGGGAGCCTGGAATTTCATGCCGGACGTGAGCGTCAGGTAATCCACGCGGCGGTCCAGCGGCACGATCCAGCGGTTGAGCAACTCCTGGGGAGCAAGGCGCTGACGGCCGAAGTCGTCGATCAGCAGGATGCCGTTGTTGGCCTTCATCTGGCAAGGGGAAATAAATACGCGGGTTGCCTCATCCAGGCGCAATTCGAGCATGACCGCGGATAGTTCGCCGCCCACCACGATACAGGGGCGTTCGCATAGCACCCATCGCGGATCATGCAGTTCATCGTCGCTTTCGACGGCGTGGTGCACGACCGGGTCGTATAAAGTGATGATGTGCCCATCCACTTCGACGGCATAGGGCACGAGCACTTTGTCCTTATAAATGCGGAGGATACGCTCGGCGATGCTGGTTTTGCCATTGCCCGTCCCGCCATAAAGGAACAGGGATTGGTGGCCAATTAGAGAAGGGCCCAACTGATCGAGCAGACCGTCGGGGAGCACGAGGTCATGGAAGGCCTGGCGGAGACTTTCCCGGCTCAGGCGGGGATGGGCCGACTGAGCCCGAACCACTTCGGTGTACTGCTGGATCGAAACCGGAGCGGGCCCGGCATACGCGCAGATTTCGTTGCGCGCCGAAGCGAGTACGCGGCCCGCGCTGGTCAACGTGAATACGTAGTCGTTGCCCACCATCCCCTTCACGTCCAGCAACTGTTGCTGGCGGAACTGGTGGAAGAGGGTTTCCAGCACGGGGAATGAAAGCTTGAGCGCCTCGTGCAGGCTGGCCAGCGAGCCGGCGCCGTGCAGCCAGAGATACCGCAAGATCAGGTCGCTGACAAGCGATTTCGGCACACCCAACTGGTCGACCCGGTCGGGGATAGTGGGTCGCCAGTCCGCATGGGGAAGCGGCGTGCTCGGCAGGGCTGCAGCCATAGAGACTTGAAATATACATCGGATTGGACGGCGGCTCTAGAATAGCGATGGTTAGCAGTGCGTTAACGACTTTAGGGTACAAAGGCCTGATGGAATATGGGCGCCAGGGCGCGGCTTGAGCGTTCCGGGTGCTTGCGAGTCACCCCGGCTCGGCCCGAACTGCGTCAGAATCTAGCTATGACCAGCATGGCATCCAGGCGCATCTTGACGGCGCTTCTTTTCTCGATCGAGGCGGCCCTTTGCCAGTCCGGGCCCGCCGTCCAACCAATCGAGGCGCACCAGCGGCAGGCGCAGGAGTTCCTGAAAACCAACCGGCCGGACCTTGCGGCGCGGGAATTCAACGCGATTCTGGCTCTGGATCCCGGCAACGTCGATGCCCGCGCCAATCTCGGAGTAGTTCTCTTTTTCCAAGGGAAATACGCCACGGCGGCGGGGGAACTGCGCCGCGCCCTCGAGCTCCGTCCGGCGCTTTGGAATATCCAAGCCCTGTTGGGGATCAGCGAAAGACGGGCCGGCCAGACCAGCCTCGCCAAAGCCGACCTGGAAAAGTCTTTCCCGCAAGTAAAAGAAGAAAAGGTTCGAGTGGAGGCCGGCATGGAGTTGATCGAAATCTACTATGCGGAAGGGGAACTAGACGAGGCCACCAGCGTGGTGTCCGTTCTTCGCCAACTGCAGCCGACCAACCCCGACATTCTGTACGTGGCGCATCGAATCTACTCGAATCTCGCCGATGAGACCATGCTTGCCCTGGCAATGAGCGCTCCAGACTCAGCGCGTATGCACCAGGTGATGGCCCAACAGATGGAGAGACAGGGCGATACGAAGGGAGCGATTGCACAAGATCGCGAGGCGCTAAAAATCGCCCCCAAACTCGCCGGGCTTCATTTCGAGCTGGCGGAACTACTCAGTACTACGCCGTCCGCGGATCCCAAGGAAACGGAAACCGAGTACCGAGCCGCTTTGGCGGCCAATCCTTTCGATGAAAAATCCGAGTGCCGTCTGGGGGAAATCGCCTTCCGCGACGGCGATATGAAAGCGGCTTATGAGCACTACTCGCGGGCTTTGAGCCTGGAACCCAACGATGCCGACGCCAATCTCGGCGTCGGCAAGACGCTGGCCTCGATGCACCAGCCCGGGAAGGCGGAAGCTCCCCTGGTCCGCGCCGCTCAACTGGAGCCTTTCGACGCCGTGATCCGCTACCGGTTGGCGTCGGTCTATCGCGAGCTGGGGAAAGCCGACGACGCCCGCCGTGAACTGGCGGAATTCCAGAGGATCCGAGATATGAAAGACCGTCTCAAGCGGATCTTCGACGAAATGCACTTACGGCCGGCAAAGGAAGACCGATCGGACCCGGATACCCCAAAATAAGTGCAACCAATGGAAACATATAGCCGCAACACAAAGGTTCCTATGGAAGCGCTTTCAGCAGTCATAAAAGATAGAAAAGGTGCCGGATCTCCAAAAATACGTTGACTCAGGGCTTTTCCCGTAGTATAAATACATTACAGTTAACGTATAAGTAAGGGGTCTTGTGCGCGAGTCTAGTGGGTTTCTCAGGTGCTGAGTGCCCCGCGACGACCCGGAAAGCGCGGTTAGTGTTTGTATACCGTCTTCAACGAGCCGAGTCCGTTAGCCGCCCGGGCAGCGGCAAACCCAATCAAAAGATTCCCTTATCTGTTTTCGGAGTCGCTGAGTCGCGCGTCTGCGCGTTCCACGGCGGGGATGGTCTGCGAACTAGGAGTTTTTTCAATCTCCATGGAGAGAAGGAGCCTATGCTGAGACGCTTGCAATTATCAGCGGCGCACGGAAGGAGTCTTCCGGCCGTGCTCATCTTGTTGTGCTGCGTGGCTAGCCTCGGGCTGGCGCAAAACGCCGGTTCCGGCGATATCCGCGGCACGGTTACCGACGCTTCGGGCGCGGTGATTCCCGGCGCGAAGGTCGCGCTTGTCGAAACCGACACCGGTGTCGCGAAGGAAGTAACCACAAACGATGCCGGTCTTTACGACGCAGTTTCGGTTCAAACCGGAACCTACCGGTTGACTTTTAGCAAGGAGGGATTCGGACAGTTTGTACGCGACGGCGTGCGGGTGGACGTCGGTGTCACGATGGTGGACGCCCAGTTGACTGTGGGCGCGGCCGTGCAACAGGTCGAAGTCACCGGCCAGGCAACCCTGCTGCAGACCGAGACCGGCAAGCAGGGCAGCGAGTTGGAGAAAGAGTCCATGGCGATGTTGCCGAACGTGGGCCAGGACTGGAATACCTTCATTCCAACGCTTCCCGGCGTCACCGGCGGCAGCAGTGGCTTTTCCGTGAACGGCAACATGGCTTGGGAGAGCAACTTCCTGACCGATGGCGGAGCGATTACCTACCCGCAGAGCTCGAACGTCGATGACGGCATTTTCGAGACGATCGCGGAAGTGGCGATCAGCACCTCGAGCTTCGACGCACAGTACGGAGTTGGCGGCAGCGTCTTCAACGAGATCACCAAGGCCGGAACCAACAAAATCCACGGCGCTCTCTACTATTACGTGCAAAACAACTTCTTCAATGCCCGCAGCTTTTTCTCGCCCGTGGTCCCCAATCTACGGTGGGACAATTATGGTGGATCGATCAGCGGCCCCATCAGGAAGAACAAGGCGTTCTTCTACTTCAATACCGACCGGCAAATCAACAATTCCACCTCGTTCCCCTACTACACTTATCCTACCGCGGACATGCACGCCGGCAACTTTGCGAGCTCCATCTTTCCGACGGTCTACGATCCGTCGACCTGGAACGGGAAGAACCGCACGGCCTTCCCGGGTAACGTGATTCCGTCGAGCCGCATCGATCCGCTGGCCTCCAAGATTCAGGCGTTCTTCCCCATGCCCAACCTGCCAGGGGTGGCTAACAACTGGTGGGAGCCGCAGGTCAGCAAGAGCCCGCTCAACCGGTTCTTCGGAAGGCTGGATTACAACATTAACGAAAAGCACCGCCTGACCGGGTCGGTCATGGAACGGGACTTGCCCCTATTCTTCCCCAATCCGGGTTGTCCCATAGACTGCCAGCAGGGCGATGTGGACGCCCAGCACGTGCAGATTTCGGAAATCTGGACTGTCAGCCCGACCACGGTCAACGAAATCCGAATGGCCTTTGCCCGGCAGGGTAACTGGTTCAATCCGGAGACCGCCGGCACGGGCTGGCCTTCGAAGCTGGGCTGGAGCTACGCAGAAGCCGATGTACCCCCGTCGGTCACCATTGGCGGCCCGGTTGCCGGCATGACCTGGGGCGGCAGCGCGGTCAACGCCCTGCTCACCGAAGCCAGCTTCGACCCGTCCGACGTGGTGACTATGATCCGGGGTAAGCATATCATCAAGTTCGGGGGCGACTACCTGGCGGAACAGGACAATTCCACCATTTGGGGTAACGAGCAGTCCGGCTTGTTCACCTTCAACGGCACCTTCACCCAGGCGGCTCCGTTTAACAGTAGCGGCGGACTGGGCTACGCGGACTTTCTCCTGGGGTCGGTGGCAGGTTGGGGCGCCACCAACGCACCCGAGGTAGGGATGCGTATGAAGATACCGCAGGCGTTTGTCCAGGACGATTACAAAGTTACGCCCCATCTCACCCTTAACCTTGGACTCCGCTATGAGTACCAACATGGATGGGACGAGATCAAAAACCGCATCGGCGTGTTCGATCCCACCATTCAAAATACGGCCACTGGAACATTGGGTGCGATGTGGTTCGGCGGCCAAAACGGCCGGACGGCCCTGCAGAAGCCGGTTTCCGACGTCTTTCTTCCACGCATCGGATTCGCCTGGGCCCCTATGCCCAAATGGACCGTGCGCGGCGGCTTTGGAATGTACAGCTACCTGTGGAGCTTGGACAACTACGGCGAGAACGCCCTGGGGTTCGGCTTCGGCGGCAGCGGGTCGCTCTCCAATTCGGACCAGATTAACCCGCTCTTCCAACTCTCGGCTCCGAATCCGCCCCTGAACTACGTCACGGCCTCGACGAACCCGGCGGCGTACAACGGGCAAGCGGTAAACGAGTACCCCTATAACACGCCGGTGGCGCGGAACTATGAATGGTCGATCGCCATTCAGCGCCAACTGGAAGGCGGCATGGTGGCCGAAATAGCCTATGTGGGCAGCCACGGCACGGGCCTCCCGTTCGTAATCAACTCAAACGAGGTTCCCGCCAACAAGCTTGGACCCAATCCGCAGGCCAACGAGCCCTTCCCGCAATATTTGGGCATCAACGGCGACAGCTTCAATGCCATTTCGAACTACGACTCGTTACAATTGTCCATCAAGAAGCGTTTCGCCCATGGGTTTAGCTATGACGTGAATTACACCTGGGGCAAGATGCTGTCCGACCAGGATTCTTCCGGCTGGGGCCGGATCGCCGGCTCGCCGATTTACCAGAATGCCTACGATCCCGCACAGAATTACGGACCGTCGATTTTCGATATTTCGCAGATGTTCAAAGGCGACTTCGTGTACCAGTTGCCGTTTGGGCAAGGGCGAACATTCCTGAAGAGTCAGGGTGGAATAGCCGATGCCTTGTTGGGCGGCTGGCACGCTTCGGGCACTTTCATTATCCAAACAGGTACGCCGTATACGCCGGTCTGGGGTGGGCAGAACCTGAGTGGATCCGCTACCAACACCCTGTTCCTGGCGGGCTTCTCGTCGGCCGAGAGCTGGTATCCCAACGTAGTGGGCAACTGGCACGTGTCGAACCCGGGCCTCAACGAGTGGTTCAATCCCGCGGCATTTGCTGAACCGTCGCCCTACACGTTCGGGGACATGGGAAGAAACGCCCTGTTCGGACCGGGCGAGAGGACTCTCAACTTCTCCATGGGCAAGACCTTCCGCGTCCCGAAGCTGGGTGAGGGTGGTCAGGTAACGGTGCGGTTCGACGCCGTCAACGTTCTTAATCACCCGTGTTTCTCTAACCCTAACACCAGCATCGGAACTCCCACCGCCGGCATCATCACCGGTACCACAGTGGGCGGCCGCGGGCTGCAACTTGGAGCCCGCTTCGCATTCTGACCTGGTTTAAAGAATCGAAGCAATTGGCAGGCGGCCCGCCCGTGGGGCCGCCTTTTTCGTTGGCCCCGCCCGTATACCTCAACCGCGGCTTTGGTTGCGCAATCGGAATCCTCACCCCAGCCCTCTTCGCGCCGCTACGTTGAGCGGCGGTCAGGCCGCGAGCGCGCGCGGGGCTTTACGGCGGGTCAGATGGATCATGGCGAACAGGGCCAGACAGCCGATCAGCAAACCGGCGCTGGCGCCTATGCCCAGGTATTGCGGGTGTGAGAGGCCAAGGCGCAGGGTGATGCAGACATTGGCGAGGACCGGAATAAAGGAGGTCAACACGGGCGGCCACGGGCGTTCCAGAGCGAACATGGAACGGGCCAGAATCTCGATCAAGCTCCAGCCAATCAGGCTGGGAGCGAAGCCCAGAAAGACTTCCGACACCAGACGCGTGGAATCGCCGGTAAAGCTGCCGCGCTGAAACAGGAGGCGAATCGCCGGAGAGCGGAACGCGATGGCGAAGGCGCACCCGCCCACCGCCAGGAGCGCGGTCAGCGCCACCGTGCGGTCGATCAGCCGCAGGGCGTCCCGGATGCGCTCCAGGCTGCGCAGGCGGGCGATTTCCGGCAATAGCGAACTGGACAGGGGAAGCACCAGAAACGCCAGCGGCACGCTCACGCCGCGCTGGCAGTAATCGAAAGCCGCCGCCATGCCGGGTCCGGCGTGAGTGGCCCAGGCTCGGGTGAAAGTCATGTTCAAACCGAGCGCCACGGCGTAAACCACGAAAGCCGCCGGCCGAGCCAGGATCTCGCGCCTTCGAAACGGGCTGGGGACGGCTCCGCCGGCCTCCAATTGTTGCCGCACGGCCAGGTAGGCGATGCCCAATTGTACCCATGCACCCACCGTGTAGCCGATGGCGAATGCATACACGCCCAGCTCCTTCCACAACAGCAGGGCGCAGGCCACAGTACCCAGGTTGAGGACGGCCTGGTTGGAGGCCGAAGGACCGAAGCGCCGCGCGGTGTAGAGCAGCGCGCTGCAGGCTGCCGAGGAGCCGGCCGCCAGGCTGGAGAACGCCAGAATTCGCAGCAGCACGACGGCGTGGGAGAAGTGCGTCGCGTCCAGACCGGGAGCCAGCACCCGCATGATCCACGGCGCCATCAGCACGATCGCGCCCACTGCCAGGGCAAACACCCAGACGAACAGACGGAGCAGGCTACGGAACAGGGCGGTTCGCGCCGCTCCCTGGGCCGCCGTCAGCGCGGGCACAAAGGCGAACACCATGCTGTTGATCAGCACTCCATTCAGGGTATCGACCGGTCCCAACGCCACCGCCAGAGAATCGGCCTGGCTATGGGTGCCGAGCAGATAGGCGGTGAGCGCGACGCGCCCGAAGCCGAGAAGGTTGCCGGCCAGGATGCCCGCCGCTACGGTCAGGCCGCCGCGCACCAAAGGGCTCTCGGCGGCGCGCGCCAGCAAACCGTCCGGCGTAACGCTAGGCTGCATGGCTCATGCTCCAATAGCCGCGGTGGCGCCAGCGCTCGTGTCGACTGGGTTCGGAGCGGCGACACGGCCCCGGAAGAGGCGTTGGCGTGAGTGCCAACGCCACGTGACGGTCTTATGCGGTGGCAGATGCCGAGCCCCGCGCCGCCGTTAGGGCCGCTTCGTAGTCGGGGTGATCGGCCACTTCCTTGACGTATTCGGCATAGCTGATGGTGTTGGTGGGGTCGACCACGAAGATGGCCCGGCTTTCGATTCGCAGTTCCTTGATGAGGGTGCCGTAGCGGGAGCCGAAAGACCCTTCCACGTGGTCGGAGAGCATCTTTACCTTGTCCACGCCGAAGGCGCCGCACCAACGCTTCTGCGCGAACGGAAGGTCCATGCTTACAGTGAGAATATCCACGCCGGGGAGCTTGGCGGCTTCTTCATTGAAGCGCTTGGTCTGAGCGTCGCAAACCGGCGTATCGAGCGACGGAATGACGCTGATAATCCGAACATGCTTGCCAGT
>JBEKZL010000296.1:0-8996 GCA_049509915.1 Bryobacteraceae bacterium
ATTCAATTCCGGCCAGTAGGGCGCAAGCTGGAAGACTTCCACGTGGCGGCGGTTGGACTTGAACCAGTCATAAGTTTCCTGCTTCTTGTGATACGATGCGTTGTCTTGGATCAGGTAGATCCAGTGGCGGCGGCGGTAGAAGGCGGGCACGATCACTTGCTCCAGGAAGGCCAGATGGGTTTCCCACTGAAAATAATCCTCCTGATGGAGGTAGATGAAACTGGCGTTGTCCAGACGGACGGCCCCGAAGATCTTTTGTGTATTGCGCTCCCCTCGCGTGCGATGGAAGAAGCCAGGAAAGCGGGCGCCAGATACCACCTGGGACGAGCTCGCAAGGCGAGATGGGCAAACCCCGTCCCTCCAGGCCCGCCCGGCACTGACGTGGTCGAGCGGGCCATTTCTTCGTTTGCCGAAAGATTGTGTTTGACTTGTCCAGGCGCAAGAGGGATTAATCGTGGTGAACGGATAGCAACCGAATGGCACGTACCGCCGCGCATAACGGATTTTCGACCCTGCTCCAGCCGGACACGGACCTGGGCCTCGCGATGTTGAGCGCAGAGGGAGAAGATGGGGAACACCAGCCCGTGGCTGTCGTTGGCTCGATCAGCGAAGCGCGGGAAACGGCGGAGAGCGACTTCCGGGACCGGATGCGCCGCCTGCAACGGGACGAAGATGCCGGCATTTGCCCGACCACCTACAAGCTCTGGGCTCGCGGGGTGGACGGTTACTACTGCCTCGCGTGCGAAATCACTGATCCCCTGAACTAGCCCCGCGCCTCTCTGGCCCGCCCGTCCGCCGACCGGGGGTGCCCACTTCTCACCCAGCCGGATCCTACACGTCCAGGCCACCGGCACGGGCGAAACGTGGGCCCTCTGGGCGCAATTGGCGGGAAATGATTTAAAACAAAGCATATACGTTCCCTTGGAGCACCGCACTCGCAGTTCATATTTGGTGCGGTTGTTATCTGCACGGGTGCCCATTCAGACATTAGTCGGGTCCGGTGCAGGGGGCTGCGCTGCCGCTGCGAGTGAGCGACACCAGGGAATCGCCGCCGCAAAATATACCGAGAGAAGCACTGCCACCAGGAATGGCCGATCCGTTCCGCTCCGTAGAAACATGAGACAATTCACTCTTGATCACACAGCATATCCCCTGGCGCCCCACGATGGCGCGGCAGAGGATCGCCATCGTCGCGGTTCTGATTCTGTCTCTCCTGTGTTCCGGCGCAGGTTTCTGCCAGGGGGCGCCGCCCAATTTCGTGGTGTTGGCCATCGCGGAAAAGGGCGGCCTGCATCAGCCCTTTGTAGACACCTCCAGGGTATGGCTAGAGCGCGAGGCGCTTGCCGGCGGCTTCGCCATCGACTACATCGAGGACACCAACCGTATCGACGATGCGTTCCTCGCCAAGTACCGCGTGTTCCTTCAGTTGAACTATCCTCCGTACGGGTGGGAGCCTACCGCCATGGACGCCTTCCGCAAATATATCGAGGCGGGCCGGGGCGGGTGGATCGGTTTTCATCACGCAACTCTGCTCGGCGAGTTCGACGGCTATGCGATGTGGCCATGGTTTTCCATGTTTATGGGCAGCATACGCTTCGCCACCTACATTCCCACATTTGCCACCGGCACGGTGAAGGTTGAGGCCCCCGCGCACCCGGCGATGCAGGGCGTTGCGAGCAGCTTCACCATTGAGAACGAGGAGTGGTACACCTACGACAAATCGCCGCGGGCCGATGTGCGCGTTTTGGCGAGTGTCGACGAAAAGAGCTACGCACCACCGAGTTCCATCCGGATGGGCGACCACCCGGTGATCTGGAGCAATGAACGGATGAGGGCCCGCAACGTGTACCTCCAGATGGGCCATCACGGGGAGCTATTTCAGAACCCCGCCTTCGCGAAGATCGTGCACAACTCGATTTTCTGGGCGGCCGGCCAATGAGGCGCGGCCTGCTAGTTGCTCTGGCGGCTGAGCTGCTGGTGTCACCGACCGCGCCGGGCCAACGGGAGCCTATACGCGTGATGGCATTCTGGTCGGCAAACGTCGAGGGCGATCATGTTGAGTTTGCCCGCGAGGCGCTGCAGTTTTACCGGCGCGCGGCAGCGGCGCACCGTTTCCAGTTTGAGCCCACCAGCAACTGGGATGACCTGAACGCCAAACGCCTTGAGGGCGTGGGCGTGGTGCTGTGGCTCAACGATTTTCCTCACACCACGAGCCAGCGCGAGGCATTCGCAAGTTTTATGGAGGACGGCGGGGGCTGGATCGGCTTTCACGTTTCCGCGTACAACGACAGCGGTACGCGTTGGCCGTGGTTCGTTCGCTTTCTGGGCGGCTCGGTATTCTATGGCAATAACTGGCCGCCGCTGCCGGCATGGCTACGGGTGGAGGATTCGTTGCACCCCGTGACCAGGCACCTGCCCAAGCGCTTCCTGTCTCCCGATAACGAATGGTATAGCTGGCGCCCGAGTCCGCGAGCCAACCAGGATGTGAAAGTCTTGTTGACCCTGGAGCCCGCGAATTTCCCATTGGGCCTGAAGGACACGATCGCAGGTGGTGACGTGCCCGTCGTGTGGACCAATACGAAATATCGGATGATCTACTTCAACATGGGGCACGGGGACAAGATCCTGACCGACCCTCGTCAAAACCGGATGTTTGAGGACGCGCTGGGGTGGCTTGCGCGACGGCCCTGAATGAAACTGCAGGGTCTTCCATCCCTGCCGCGCTATCCGGTGTACCGGCCACTCTGCTGCGTAATGCCCCGTTCTTGCAGTCGCAGAGCGAGCTAAGATTCGCCAACCCGCGTGCCGGCGACTCTGCACGCCGGGGGTTACGCGCGAATTTTCACGAGGCCGTTTTGGGCGGTCGATCCTCCGGGAATCGAGGCTATGACGCGCCACCCAAACGGGTCGCGCGTTTCGCGTCAACTTGGTCGCGGCTTGCTCCCGACTTCCGGACGGCGCCTCATTCGCTGGTTGGGAACTGCGACAATGTCAGTTCTCCATCCTGCTGAAACCGGAGAGGTGCAACACCCGATGACCACGATCTCCAACGATCTCGCCGCGAAGCTCGTTCTAACGCCCATGGCTCCGGAACGCGATGCGGAGTTCGGAGAGATGCTCGACGAGTTCCGGGCCGCGGGCGAGACGCATGTCTACGAGGGCGACTTCGCCGTTGCGTGGAGGGGCTATGGACCCTTCTACGACCTGATCTCGAAAATGAAAGCGGGTGGCTATCCAAAACCGGAAATCGTGCCCATGGACTCCTACTTCATCGAGATTGAGGGCAGGATCTTCGGCGAGATCTTCATTCGGCACCGGCTCTCGGCGGCGCTGGAGCATTACGGCGGGCACATCGGCTACAAGGTGCGGCCTTCATGCCGTAATCGTGGAGTCGCAACGGCGGCCCTCCGGCTCGCGCTTCAAAAGCTCGCCGCCATCGGTGTCCCGCGGGCGCTGGTTACATGCAGCGCCGCCAATCTCGCATCGGCCAGGGTGATCAAGAAGCGCGGCGCAATGCGCATCGAGGACTCGCATCAACAGGGCCGGGTGACACGGCGATATTGGCTCGCGACGACGTAATCATGATGAGGGATTCTGGGTAAGTGGGCGGCCATCAGCCTTCGGGGTGTGGCTACCGAAAATAATGAATAACGCTGCTCTGTCCGAGTAGCGCGTCTATACGGGCAATCTCTGCCCGTTAGGCGGAAAGGCTGAGTTTGCGAATTTGGGAGAGGATTTTGGTGAGGCGATTCGAGAGTCGATCGAGGCAGCATCGCGGGGGGCCATCAGGCAGGGACCGACGGAACATCTCGATGGCATGTTGAGCGAAGAGCAAAGAGTCGACGACGCCGCCCAAGCCGGCACGGGGCGAAATTGTTGGCGCCTTTGGTTGTGGAATTAGATGTCGAGGTTTCTCGCGGGCCAGATGGTATTCGCGCTGCTAATCTTTCGACGTGACATCGACATACCGCATGGTCATCTTTGGATCGGCATGGCCGAGTAATTTCATTACTGCAGGTAAGGTTACGCCGGAGCGGATCATCTCGCTCGCGTACGTGTGTCTAAGCTGGTGTGGGACGATGCGGGTCGTGGCGGCAACAGTCACTTCGTGGAGGCAGTACCGCAGTTGACGGATCAAGGCTTGCTTGCCGTGGGGACGTGACAGCAGCCGGCCATCGGGAGGCAATGGATAGAAGGAACGGAAAAAGCGCATGCGGTGCACAAGCTGACATACAAATGCGTCTACCGGCACCATTCTTTCCGTCTTGAGCTTGCCCAGCGGGACGTGAATCGCCCAGTGATCGGGGCCGATATTGCAAAAGCAGTCATAGGGGAGATCGACACATTCACCAAGGCGCATACCGGTATGGCGCAGCAGCAAGAAGGTGTTGGCTGGCAGATCGTTGCGGCGGAGCAACTCCTGCTGGATGAGTTGATCCTGTTGTGCCGTCAGGGCTCGCGGCAAACGTTGAGGAGTGCGCGGAAAGTCTTCGCGCCGGATCAGACGCGCCAACTCGGGAAGTTGAGCGATCCAGGCAAGTTCTTCAAAGATACGCCGGAGGTGCGTGAGGCGATTGATGTAAACGGCCGGCGCCAAGGGTGGGGTCTGTGAGCGCAGATGGGTGAACCACCCGAGGACGTGTGGATCGCGGCGCAACTGATCCAACGAACAAACGGCAGGGTGATTGTCGCCGAGATAGATCAGGAAATTGCGCACAGTACCGCGATATGGACGGGCTGAATCCCACTGGAGTCCGGCGGTCAGGGACCCGAAACGGTGGGGGTTTGCGATTTTGACTCCGCTAGTCTGGCGATGATGGCGAAAAAGCGAGCGTAGACCTGCGGGAGTCATCCGGGCGCCGCGAGCCGGGCCCTTGAGAGAAACGAATAAAGCGGTAGACGAGTTGGCGGGCCGTTCCAGCCGCAGATAATGATCGAGCAACTGAGCTGCTTCCGGAGCCAAGGGAAGAAAGCGGGTCTCATCACCCTTGCCGCGCACGCAAATCTGCGCTTCCGGCAACAGCAGATCGTCGTGATTCAGGTTCAGAATCTCTTGGGAGCGGAGACCTTACAGCAACATCAAACCGACTATAGCCAGATCGCGTGAGGTACGAAAACTCGTCCAAAACCGTGCCACCTCGTCCACCGACAGCGGCGTTATGGTTCGTTTTGGGGTCCTCACCCGCAACCGGCTTAGGGCAAGTCGTGGTCTGCCAATGCCCATTGGTGCACGTTGCCAATAGGTCCTTTGAAATCCCGGAGCAACCTGATGAGGAGCATCTGGGAACAAATGGCGCAGGGCTTTGTCGACAATGGCAATACGTGTATTAATGGGTGAGCCCGACAACGGGGGCTGTTGGCCAGACAGAAATCGCACATAGTCGAGCAGTGTCGATTCGGTAAGTGCATCTTCGGTGAGCGCATCGGTATGATGAACGCTCTCCCACCAACGGAGAAAGTACAACAACTCGTTCGCATAATTTTGCACGGTATGATCAGCGAGGCGGCGAACGGCCTCGTAATCGAGGTACCGATTGATCCAGTCAATCTCACGTCCTGTCGCCTGCACGACCACGCCACCGGCCGCGACTGAGTGGCCGCGCCGGGTGCCAATCATGCGCCTGCAGATAGCCCATCAGAGGAATCTGCCGTTTCAACTCGTCGAGAGCTTGGCGGTTCAAGGACTTCTTGCGTCGATCGGCAGAATACGGCAGAGCGCGCTCAGATCCCAGGCAAGGATGGTGGGCGCGCGCAAAAAAATACGCTCTGATGGCTCCCGTCTTCACCCAGCAACACACGCTGAACAAGCGACGCTGCGCCCAGCGGCTCAGCGTGGATGGATCGGGCGAACGCGACGGATCTTGGCAGTGCGGCGCCGCCTGCTCCACGGAATCTCCAGCGACGATGCGCTCACAGGCTTGCTGGCGGCAGCGCAAGCTGAACGGCGCCGAAGGCGCCACCAACTGGGCAAGATGGTGAAGGTCTTCCCGCAAAGATGACAGATTCCACGGCGCACCCAAATGCGCTCGCGCCGATCGTCGTGGGCCGGGCGGGACCGTCGTCCATGGCCGATGATCGTACAGTCGCGGCAAAGCGGACATCGCCTCGGGAGGAGGCCCAAGGGGATCACCCCCGGTCGATGTTGTCTTCGGGCTCTGGTAGTGCGATAAAGAGAATCACGGCTGGCGTGAAGGCCCGCCGCTGACCGTTCTCTGCCAAAGTTTTCGAATCCGCTGGCCGGGCCTTCACCCTCCGGCTAAATCAGTTTCAAACGAAAACAAGAATACTGCTTTGTGTTGTTGGCCGCTACTCCTACTCAGAACATTGGCCGCTTTAAAAGCGTATTCCGGGCACAATCGACTTCACACCGCTCAACCGCGCCCGCTGATCTGGCGAACAGCCGCCGGATGATTCCACGCCTCGGGCTTGATGCGCATGCCGAAACCGCTGTCTTCAGGCATGCTCATGAAGCCGTTTTTGGGGGCGATTGGGTTTTCTAGCATGGCGGGCCAGTCGTGCTCGTAGAAGCGCTGGCAGCTCTCCTGAATCCAGACGTTCGGCGACGCGGTCGAGAGGTGGGTGCTGGCGTAGAAGAGCAGCGGGCCGCCGGCGGTGTGTGGCGCGATGGGTAGTTCAAACGAATCGGCCATGGCAGCGATCTTGCGGGCTTCTGTGAGGCCGCCGCACCAGGTGATGTCGAACATGGCGTACTTTACAGTGCGGGATTCGAAGAGTTGCTGGAACTGCAGTTTGCCTGCCATGCGCTCGCCGGCAATGAGCGGAAGAGAAGTGGCGGATGCGACTTCGTGGTACTGGGCGAAGTTGCCGGGCATGAGCATGTCTTCGAGCCACATGGGCTGATAAGGTTCGAGCGCGTGGGCGATCCGGATCGCTGAGGTGACATTCCACTGGGCGTGGAATTCAACGGCGATATCGATTTCGGAGCCGAAGACGTCGCGGAGCTTCTTGACGGGGCGGAGGGCCTCGTCGAGATCCTGCGGAGTAATGTACTGATTCCGGTTCCGCGCCGCTGCGCCGTCGAAGGGCCAAATCTTGATGGCTCTGATGCCACGCGAGTCGATAAGCTCGCGCATGATTTTTTCGGGATCTTTGTTGAAGTCGTACTTGTATGGGAAGCACGTGTTGTAGAGGCGGACTTCGGGATTGGCCCGGCCACCGATGAGTCGGAATACGGGGACTTCGAGGTGCTTGCCGAGGATGTCCCAGAGTGCAAGGTCGATGGCGCTGAGGGCGCGGATTTCGGCGCCGCCGGCGATCTGAAAATCGAAGGCGCGGTAGAGGTCAGCCCAGATGCGCTCGATGTCGCGCGGGTCGTGGCCGAGAAGCGAAGAGGCGGCGGCGTGTACTACGGCGGCTTCGGCGGGGTTGCGAGGGTAGGTTTCGCCGATGCCGGAGATGCCAGTGTCGGTGTCCATTTTCACCCACGTCCAGTGAGGCCAGAAGGCTGCGTCGTCGCGGGATTTCCAGTAGACGGTTTCGATGCGGGTGATCTTCGTGGGCGGCGCGGAGCGTGCGGCAGCGGCATATGCAGCGGCGAACGGCGAGGCCAGTAGGCCGGACAAGAAAGATCTGCGGCTCGACGTCATGGGCCAATTCTATAGGAGGATCGGACCTGCCGCAAATTGTGCGTCGCGGCAAATTCTGTAGCCGCACGGGCATCGTTTCAACGATTTTCCGGATTGCACGGTCCACGGTCCTATGAACGGGGTTCGAGGACCCGTGGACGCCGAAGAAGTACCGGCCGCGCGTTTCCCCCAACCGGACTTCCTGGGCGTTCCGCTGGTGGGAAGGGGATTCATCAATAGCTTCGATACTGCTGTTCACGTGTCTTGACACCGCGCTCGCGATACACTTGATCACACTAGGAGATTTTCGATGAGGCCCGATTTCAACGCACGGCGATCGTGTAATGCACAAGGTATTTTGCGACAAAGCCTCGGCTGCTGGGTGGGTGAGGATCAACCGAGTCTCGGGCCGAGGCGATCCAGGCTGTGGACGAGGAGTTGATCGAACCTGCCGGCGCGGGCGTCCCGAAGCATCTGCTGCTTTCCAGGCGATCCTCGATCGGAACGGTGCCGGAGACGCCATCGTCGGCGTATGTCCGGAATACCGCAAGCTCGTCGAGAGCGGTGTACTTCTCCGCGAATTCGCGCTGCGTCGCGATGGACTGGCGCTCTCGCTGTTCCTCGGTGCTGACGCGAAGATAGCAGGCGGCCGGCATAACGATCTTCAGACCTCGGCGACCCGTCGCTCGACCGCTGAGAGCAGCCTGACTCCTCGGCGAGCGAACAAACCCATGAGACGATGCAGAACACCAGTGTCGCAGGCCAGCCGGGTCAGATCCGGAACGATGATCACATTGGCCTGCCTCGCGCTGACCGCTGCTATATAGGTGCGCATAAATAATTCGACATCATTTGGAAAAATGAGCAATGATGGTGCCGGGCATGTGCGCAAGTTGCTCCAGCAACTGGGCTACTCGGTGCAACGGCCAACGACCAAACTGGTTCAGGCCGATGTGAAGCAACACCGTAAATGGACGCGCTACACGTACCCGAATCTAAAAAACACGCCAAAACCGAAGGGGCGGTGATTGTTTTCGAAGACGAGGCTTCGTTTCGGCAGACTCCCACCCTGCATGCGACCAGGGCCAAACGGGGAAGAGGGCCAAACGGGGAAGTCAACCTCGGATTCCCACGCGAGGGGAGCGCAATACACAAAAGATCTTCGGGGCCGTCCGTCTGGACAACGCCAGTTTCATCTACCTCCATCAGGAGGATTATTTTCAGTGGGAAACCTATCTGGCCTTCCTGGAGCAAGTGGTCGTGCCCGCCTACTACCGCCGCCGCCACCGGATCTACCTGATCCAAGACAACGCATCGTATCACAAGAAGCAGGAAACTTATGACTGGTTCAAGTCCAACCGCCGCCACGTGGAAGTCTTCCAGCTTGCGCCCTACTGGCCGGAATTGAAT
>JBEKZL010000297.1:0-8614 GCA_049509915.1 Bryobacteraceae bacterium
AGAAAGCGCACCAGGTGTCCGATACGGCTGCGAAAGACGGCTTGGCGGACGGCGGAGTTTTGGGCAATGGTATCGCCGATCAGGATCAGGTGCAGGTCGCGAAACTCGGGACGGAAGGTGAGTTCTTCGCGCAACACGGCGAAGGCTTCCACCAGGCGCGGGATGTTCTTGTGGGCCCGGATATTTCCGGCGTAGAGCAGGTATGGATAGGCGATCTGGTAACGCTCCAGGATGCGCTTGTTTTGTTCCGGATTCGCCGCCGCGGCGCTGGCGGCAAACTCCGAATCGGGGGCATTGTAGATGCGGCGGATCCGTCCGGGCGGCAGGTTCACGGCATTCTCCACGTCGCGCTTGGTGGCGTCGGAAACCGCGATCAGGAAACTGGCGCGCCTCAAGCCGCGTCGAAAGCGCCAGCGGCGCAGGCTCAGCCGCACCCGCGAATGCTGGGCATCGAACAGCAGGTTGGCCATATCGTGAATCGTCACCACGTACGGCAGCGGCATCCACAGCGGCACGCGGTTCAGGGGAATATGCACCAGGTCCGGCTTGAGGCGGCGGACGAACATGGGAAAGAGCACGTTGTCCCAGTGCGAATCGTCGGGCCGGGTGTAAACGGCCACCTGAAAATTCCCGGGCAGGCCGGCCAGAGCGCGGGCGTCCTCCACGCCGGCCAGCAGGGTATAACGGTTGGTGGGATCGATGAGGCCCAGCCCGTGCACCAGTCCGCGTATGTACGTGCCGATGCCGAAGTCGGTCACCCTTCGAGCGTCGATGACGATTTTGAGGGGCATGGGTTGGGTTGCGCCACTGCGGGCGGCGCCGGCTGGAATATCAGGCCTTACCGTAGCCGCGTCTCCAGGCGTACAGTGGAAAGCCTTCGGTGAGGGCTTCCACTTTGCCGGCCACCGAGGCCACTACGGCTTCGTCCTCGATGTGCTGCAGCACCTCGGCAATCAGCCCGCCCACTTGCCGCATTTCGGCTTCGCCGAAGCCGCGGGTAGTCACGGCTGGCGATCCCAGCCGGATGCCGCTGGGGTTAAACGGGGGATTGGTATCGAAGGGGATGGCGTTCTTGTTGACAGTGATGCGCGCGCGGTCCAGGGCTTTCTCGGCTTCCTTGCCGCGCACTCCTTTGGAGAACACGTCCACCAGCATCAGGTGAGTATCGGTGCCGCCGGCGACGAGGCGAAAGCCGTGGCCGACGAGGCTTTCGGCCAGCGCGCGCGCATTGGCCACCACCTGCTTCTGGTAGACCGCGAATTCCGGCTGCTGAGCTTCCAGGAAACAGACTGCCTTGGCCGCTACCACGTGCACCAGCGGGCCGCCCTGCATACCGGGGAATACTACCTTATCGATTGCCGCGCCGTATTTTGCCTTGGCCAGAATCAAACCGGCGCGCGGGCCACGCAGGGTTTTGTGGGTGGTGCTGGTGACGATATCCGCCCACTGGCACGGGTTGGGATGCAGGCCCGCCGCCACCAGGCCGGAGATATGGGCCATATCCACCAGCAGCACCGCGCCCACTTCGTCGGCGATCTCGCGGAAACGGGCGAAATCGAGAATGCGAGGGTAAGCACTGGCGCCGGCAATGATCATGCGCGGCTTGTGTTCGCGGGCCAGCCGGGCCAGTTCATCGAAGTCGATAAGCTCGTCTTCGCGGCGCACGTTATACGGCACCACGTGGTAAGTTTTGCCCGAAAAGTTGAGCTGGTGCCCGTGGGTGAGGTGCCCGCCATGGGCCAGGTTCAGGCCCATCACGGTGTCGCCCGGCGAGAGCACGGCGGCGTAGGCGGCCTGGTTGGCCTGTGAGCCGGAGTGCGGCTGCACGTTGGCATATTCTGCCCCGAAGAGGTGTTTGGCGCGCTCGATAGCCAGGTTCTCCACCACGTCGGTAAACTCGCAGCCTCCGTAATAGCGCTTGCCCGGGTAGCCCTCGGCGTATTTGTTGGTGAAGACGCTGCCGGTGGCTTCGAGCACGGCTTCGGAGGTGAAATTTTCGCTGGCGATGAGCTCGAGCTGGCCATTCTGCCGCTCGGCTTCCCGCCGGATCGCCCGGTAGATGTCAGGATCGACTTCGGCCAAGGCCCGCTGTAAACGTTCTGCAGGTGTCATATGAGTTTGGCTCCCTCCGGGCCGGCCGCCGGACTCTCGGTGAGGCGGTTAACGGTCTTGCTCCAGACGGGCGATCTTGGCCACGCGGCGGGCGTGCCGGCCGCCGGCGAATTCGGTCTGGAAGAACAGGTGGACCATGGCCAGCGCGCGACCTTCGTCCAAGTACCGCGCCCCCAGGGTGAGCACGTTGGCGTCGTTGTGCTCGCGCGTGAGCCGCACCTCGTTCTCGCTCGATGCCGGAGCGGCCCGCACTCCGGCGATTTTGTTGGCGGCCATGGCCATTCCGATCCCGGTCGAGCACACCAGAATGCCGCGATCCGAGCGCCCCTCGGATACCTGGCGCGCTACCGGCTGGGCGAAATCGGGGTAATCGCAGGATTCGTCCGACCCGGGTCCGAAGTCCAGCACGTCGTGGCCCTCCGCGGCAAGGCGTGCGCGAAGTTTCTCTTTGAGCGCAAACCCGGCGTGGTCGGCTGCGATGGCTACTTTCATATTCGGGAACCCCCAATTTTAGCATGGGCGGGGGCGCCGGGGGCCGGTTACTCGCAGCGAATCCGGGGAAGGATCGGCTGCGGCGGATAGCGCGAAAACGCGGGCACTGAGTGCGGCGCCGTACACTAGCACGCCAATTGCTTTCACCATTGCGAGGTGAACACAATGCGCAAATTTACGTTGGTCCTGATAGCCGCCGCCGCGGGGATCTGCCTGACGGCTGCTGCCCCCAGAGCGGAGGCTCAGGTCGCCGTCAATATCGGAGTAGCTCCGGATTGCCCCTACGGTTACTACGACGTAGCCCCTTATGCCTGCGCTCCCGCCGGCTACTATGGCCCCGAATGGTTCAACGATGGAGTCTTCATTGGCGTTGGGCCGTGGTTTCACGGTCCGGCGGATTTCCACGGCCATGTGAATAACCATTTTCATCCGGACCATGGCTACAAAGGCCCGGTGCCACGAGTCGGCGAGAAACCCGATCCGGCACGGCGTGTTGATGCCGCGCACTTCAAGGGAAACGAAATGCGGGATGGACGCGGCCATGTAGTCAAGGGCAAACGCTAGGCTCAAGCCCCGGAGTTCCTGCCCGCGGCCGCTCAACTCTTGATGGCCCGGCTCACGATCTCCGCCACGCGGAAAATGCGGGAAGCGGCCCGGACGGTGGCGGCACTGAAAGCCGTTCGGACCCGTGAATTCGTAGATCCAACCCTGGCGAACGGTTGGCGAGAGATCGTCGACTGACCCAGCCAGATAGCTTCCAGTGCTGCGCCGCCGACGCCATCGCCACCTGACGGACCTGGTGTTGCTGTAGGGGAAACTGTAGCGCTGCTGCAGCGTGCAGATGACTCCCCTCTCGGGCGCCGGTTCCGAAATGTGCGGCACTCAATATCCGCGGCCGTTCCGGCCGGCGTCCGCAATTCGTCGGCCGTGGTGGCCACCACCACGATCAACACTTCTTGTGGACCTCCCGGCGCCATTTTCATCACCCTTGGTGGCCCATAGGGCCATGGAGCACTCGGGCCCAACGAATGCTCGGTCGGGGTGCCTCGGGTCCTGCTCCAAGCTGGCCTACCATTTCCGAAGACGATCCGCCCCGCAGAACTCGCAACGCAGAACTGAGTGAAGCAGAAAGCCCTCATCCTCAATTACACTTATAGGATAGGAGCCGATCGAATGAGGCTTTCTTGCATAGCCGCGCTCGCGTGCTGCGCGCCGCTTGCCGCGCAGTCTCCCGCGGATCGCATCCTCGCGGTGCACGCCAAACGGATGGAAATCCTGCGGAGCGAGGCGATTCGGGGGAAGTCCGGATTTCTGCCGCTGCCCGTGGGCGCTGTCGTGCCCGAGGGTTGGTTGCGCGATTGGGCATTGACCGCCGCCAGCGGAATCACCGGTCACCTCGATGAGTACGCCGCAACGTTCCGCGAGGCCTGGGAGGGTTTTGGCTTCGATGCGCGAGGAGCCAATCCCGATGGCACCGGCTGGCCGCTGGAGCAATCGAGTTATTGGCTGGATGGCGCGGTCAGGCTGGCCTACATCCTCGACGACCAGGCATTGATCGCGAAGGTGAAAGCGCGGCTGGATGCGGTCGTCGCGGGAGTCCTGAGCGGCGGTGAGTCGTTTATCTACTGGCGTCCTCGATCCGTGTTATCGGATAGCTTCAATAGCTGGGCGCACTCACACATGGGCCGCGCGCTGGTCGCCTACTATCAGGCGACCGGTGATGAACGCGTTCTGAAGGCCTTGATTCGCGTCTATACCCACTTCCCCGTGCCGGCGTTGCGGAGCGACTTCCAGGAAGTTTGCGGAGCAGTGAATGTGGACGCGATGCTCGAAACCTACCTCATGAGCGGCAATGCCGACGTTCTCCGGAACCTGGCCGCCTTCAGCGCCGCGCCATCCTTTGCGGCTACCGCCGATCGCTGGCTCGCCGGCAACATTCAGCCCGGGCACAACGTGATCTTCTACGAGGACATTCGGGTTCCGGCGATCGTCTACGCGGTAACCGGGAATCCGCGCGACCTCGAAACCACGGCGAGGGCCCTGGCATGGCACGACCGCAACCACCTGCTGCCGTATGGCATGAGTTCCGGGGAGGAATACCATGCGGGGATCGGCGCAACGCGCAACACTGAGACGTGTAACCTGGCCGCGTCGATGTGGACCTACTTATGGATGCTGCGGGCCACCGGAAACGGAGAATACTCGGATCGCATCGAGCGTGTTTTCCTCAACGCGGCCGCCGCGCCGGTGAGCCGCGACTTCCGGACAATGTGTTACTACCAGAGTCCCAACCGTTACAGCGCGTCGCTGCCGGCCGAGGAACCCCATAATCCAGGCCCCGGCTCCTACCAGTTCACTCCCCTTGGTCATTCGGTGCTGTGCTGTGTCGGCAACCTCAACCGTGTGATTCCCAACTACATCGAGCACATGTGGATGGCAACCGCGGATGACGGGATCGCGGCTACCCTGTACGGCCCCTCGCGTGTGCGGGCTGTTGTCGGTGACGGCGTGAAGGTCGAGATCTCAGCGGTCACGAATTATCCTTTCGAGGAGACCATACGGCTGAACATCCGCCTGGAGAAGCCGGCCGCCTTCCCACTCTATCTGCGCATTCCATCGTGGTGTGCTGCGCCGCGGATCCGCATCAACGGGAGACTGGAGCACGGCGACACTCCGACGAAAGGTTTTCTGCGGGTGCTCAGGACGTGGAGCCCGGACGACCGGGTTGAACTGCGCCTGCCCATGAGTGTCAAGGTCGTGCGCGGCCGCGAGACGCCATATCCTGAAATCACCTATTTCGCCAGCAGCCGCCAACTCGCAAGGGATCGATCCATCGACAATCCGTTCGCTTCGGTCTATTATGGGCCGTTGCTGTTTGCGCTTCCCATTGTTGATGAAACTCCCAACCGGGACGCCGCGGGAAGCCGTTTCAACTACGCCCTAAGAGTGAAGGGCCCTGCCACGGAAGCACAAATCGCCGTATTGCGCCATCCAATGCCGGCGAGGTGGGACTGGCCTCTGGCGGCGCCGCTGGAACTCAGTCTCAAGGCCGTGGAGTTTGACTGGAAGCCCACCGAATTGCAGCCACTTCCGAAGCAGCCGATTACGGACGGCCGCCCAACCGATGTCAAGCTGGTGCCATACGGCTGCACGAAGTTCCGGGTCAGCATGTTTCCGGTGAGCGCGCAGTGAACGGCGGGCTGTGAGCCGCTCACCGCAGCCCCAGCCGGGACCGGAAGCCCAAAGACAGGCTTACGGAGTCCTTTACGGAATCCTGCTGCAGCAGGCGAACGCCAAGGCTTACATCGACATGTTCTGCTGGACAGCGCTCATCATTGCTCTGTGCCTGCCGGCAGTGTCTATTCGAACACTAAGCCCGTTTTTGTCTATTGCAGGGCGAAGGCCACGCCGTTTTGCGTGGACATGCCGTTGACGCTTGCGAGCAGGGGTTGATCGCCCGAACCCAGGCCGGCGGGGACGGTCAGATTGAACTGGAAGAGTCCGGGGGAAACCACGCCGGCAAAAGACGGTGTCACGGGCACGCCGTTTATCGTGATCGTGATGGAATCGGTGGCTACCCCGGGAGGGCCGGCATATGCCTGCCCGGAGGGCACGGCGGGATTGGTCGGGCCGAAGCCGATTCCGTATAGTTCCACGATATCACCCGCTTTGGCGGCCACGGTCCTGTAGCCGAGCGATGTCCCGCTCGGCCCAAGAATGTCGTAAGAACTCGCGCCGCTTCCATAAGCGCCGGAGCCGTCAGGCCGCACGATGATCGCTGCCACGTGCTTTCCATCGCCCAGCAGGCTGAAAGCGGGGCTCTGATCGGCCAGCGTCACCGCAGCCGACCCGGAGCCGTTAGCAGTTGTGACTACGACATTCACCTGGCCGCGCGCCGTATCGTCGGGAGCCTCTATGTTGATCTGAGTGGAACCGGCATAGGAAAGATAAGCCGGTTTGTTGTCGATGGTGACGCTGGTTCCGCCCAAAGTGGCCGGATAGTCGCCGTTCCAGACTTGCGGAGTCGTGCCGGCAATCAGATTGTTGCCGTAGATCGATACCCAGGCCCCCGGCTGGATCGAGGCAGAGGTGCTATCGTTCGGCGTAACCGCGGAAATGGCGGGAGGCGGGGGGCCGGTGGTAGTGACCGTGCCGGAAATCGAGAAGCTGAACGTCCCGCCGGAAAGCACGGAGCCCGTAATCGTGCCTGACGCGGCTAAGGTCGAGCTGGTATAGCCGGCATAGCCGCCGGTTCCGCCCGTCATCGTGGCCGAGCCGCTGACCGGACCGGCGCTTACCAGCACCGTGTCCGGGAACGTCATAGTTCCCGTGATCGTGCCGTGGCCAAGCGTGACGGTGAACGGAACGATCAGGTTGCCTCCTCCGCTGATATCGTTGAGCGAACCGCTCGCGCTGAACGTGCCCGTATCGGGCGAACTGCCGGCGAGCGTCAGGGTGGCAGGCCCGGAAAACACGCTGGTCCCCGATATGGTGACGGGGGCTTTCGTCACCGTAAACGTGAAGTCCCGTCCACCTGCCGTTCCGGAAACCGAGAAGCTGAGCATCCCGCCGGAAAGCGTGGCGCCCGTAAACCCCGACCCCGTTATGGTCGAGCTGGTATAGGCGGCATACCTGCCGGTTCCGCCCGTGATCGCGGCCGAGCCGCTGACCGCACCGGAACTTACCAGCGCTGTCTCCGGGAAGGTCATGGTGCCGGTGAGCGTGCCTTGGCCAAGCGCGGTCGTGAACGGACAAGTGACGTTGCCTCCGCTGATATTGGCGAACGTACCGCTCGCGCTGAAGGTTCCGGTGTCGGTCCCAACGCCGCTCACCGCCAGCGTGGCAGGGCCGGAAACCGACACGGCGGTCCCCGATGTGGTGACGGAGGCACCCGTCACGGTAAATGTGAAGTTCACTATGGCCGCGTAAACTCCCACGGCGAGGAACAGGATCGACAGAGGAGCAATCATGAGGCGGCTCATTTTCAATTCCTCCTTATCTCCAGAAGACCTTTTCCGAAATTTCCGTTTTGCCTTCCGGATTGAAGACAGTATAGATCGAAATACAGTTTTCAGATCTGTAAATCTTTTAACTCGTCATTTCAGGCGCCTCGGGGTGTTCTTGGGCTGGTCGCCGCCGGTTACCGCAAATGAACCCGAACCGGACACGAAAATTGATTGTTGCGGGAAGTGCCCCGCTTGACGACCTCGTCCTGCCCCGGGCCGGCGATACCCACAAGTTCAACCTTTGAGGCGGATTAGTATAAACTGGGTGCACGGGACCCAAAAAAGAGTTCGAGGTCTGGATTATGCCTGCAGATCGATGCGCGAATCTCAAATTGACCCGCCGCACTGCGCTGAATACCGGGATCGCCGCGCTGGCGGCGGCCTGTCCGGCCTGGCCCTTTCCGCAGCAGCCAATACGAATGGGCAAGATGACGACGGGAACGGACGATCCGCCGTTTAAGACCCCCACGGAGCCGCCAAACACGCCGCTGGGCTTTGGAAAAGGCGTTCACCCAGGCAGGGTTGTTTGGGCTCACGATCCCAAGGTGGCGACCTGGGATGGCAAGACCGGCAACTGGTGGGACGATGGGAACACGGAGGCGCGCATCGTGGATGCCATGGTTTCCGGAAACCTTCGTGCCCTCGCCGGCGAGAGAACCGATAGGGAGGCGTGGAGGGCCCTGTTTGGATCCTTCAAGCAGACCCGGAAGTTGGGCGGCGGCGGATACCAGGCGGGCGAGAAGATTGCCATCAAAGTGAACTCCAACCAGGATCGCCCCGGTGCGTGGCGCTTCGGGGCTGGAATGCCCAGCCCACAGGTGTTGTATTCGGTGGTGCATCAGCTCATTACGGTGGCGGGCGTGCCTGGGCGGGACATCACGTTATACGACGCGTCGCGGTACATTGGCGATCCCATTTACGACCGGATCCGGGCCAACCCGGACCCGAACTTCCAGGCGGTGAAGTTCGTAGCCAGCCAGAGGATGGCTGGCAACGGGCGGATC
>JBEKZL010000298.1:0-8577 GCA_049509915.1 Bryobacteraceae bacterium
TCGTGCGTGCCGAAGAACCGGGCGCGAATGCGATCCGTCTCTTCCTTGCCGGCCCGCAGGTCTGTCCGCTTGGTGGCTGCCTCGGCATCCTGCAGCATCTTCTGCAACTGTTGGATCTGGTCCTGGATTTCGCTCGCACGCTTCGCGCGGGCCTCCTCGTCGCGGGTTGGAGCAATCGCTTGCAGGATGCCGAAATCGCCGACCAGCTCTTGCTGTTGGGCCCGCAAATCCTCGATGCGCTTCAATGTGGCATCGCGATTCTTCATGATCTCCGGCGCCTGTCGCTCCATGTCAGCCACCTGTTGACGATGACCGGAGATCGACATCTTCGCCCCAATGCCGCCCGCCGCCCGGATGTCGGCGGCGTCCTGCATCGCCTGTTCCTCTTCGCGGCGCTGCCGTTCATCGTCTCCCGCGGTGCTGATGTTATTGAGGAACCAATCGACGCCCTTCCCGACCCAGGTCACGGTGACGACCAGCCCTTCTTTGAACTTGCGGACCAGGGCGTCCCACTTGGTTTCGAGCACGGTCACTTCACGCTGGTATTCGGCAAAGCGTCGGATGTCCTCCTCGGTCGGCCCGAACCCCTGCTCGTGGGCGACACGCAGATTCTCGTTGAGTTCCGTCATGAACGGAATCGCCTCGACGCCCACCTTTTTGAAGAGGTCCATGGCGGCGGCGTCCCGCTGAAGCCCTTCCGGGAGCTTGTTCAGGCCCTCGGAGATCTCCGTCAGAATCTCGGAGGTGGGTTTCATCTCTCCCGTGGCGGTGTGGAAATCGATGCCCATCCCGCGCAAGGTGGCCCGCGCCTTTTCGCCTTCCCTCGAATTATCGTCGGCTGCCTGGGACAGGCCCCGCATCAGGCGCTCGACAATCGAGATATCCTGTCCGACCGCCTGCGCAGCGAAGCCGAACTGGCCGACTTCCTTCGCGGTCAAGCCGGTGCGCAACTCCGCGTCCTTTACCCGGGTGCCATACTCGCCCAGACTTTTCGCCGCCTCGAATGCGGACGCCGCAATGGTGCCAAGTACCGCAGCGCCGGCAGTGACAGCGATGCCAAAGGGACCAAGGGCGGAAAGCACGGACGAGAGGGCGCCCTTCGCCCCCTGGAGCGGATTCTCCATGAACTGGCTGACGCGGTCGCCGAACGAAGTGATGGCTTCGGACTGCTTCCGCAGTGCTTCTTCGGCTTCCCTGGCCGCTTTGACCGCGAGAGCTTCGCGGGCGGCTTTCTCCTCCATGGCGATCATCTTTTCGTAAGATCTGGTGATCGCGTCGATGGCCTGGGGCTCGCGGTTATATCGCTGGAGAAGCTGGTCCCGCTGCGTGATCAGGCGCTCCACGCCGCTTTTGTTGTAAGTCTCGGCCTGCTTTTCGAGGGATGCGATGAGCCGTTGGACACTGGATCGGGTCTGATCCGATATCCGGATTACCTTGCTGTGCGACGATTCCGCTTTCTTCTCGAAACTGTCCAGCCCAGAGTTGGCCTTGTCCACTACTGGGCTGACCTGGTCCTCGGCTTCGAGGATTACGCGTTCAGCTTGGTCTGCCATTTCACGCTGCCTTGAGCATCACGAAGGGACGCGCCTGGAATGCGGCGAGCACCGCCTGGCGGTCGCGCGGCGATACACCCCACTGCGCCTCGCGCCGGTTATTGAAGAAAGCGATCTGCGATGCTGTCATTCGCCGGCCGGGAAGAGCTTCGTCGAGGAACCCGATCGCCGCGCGGTTCTCATTTGCGGTCAGCACCTTCAGGCACCGCAGGGTGTGGCCGCTCCAGGTCCAGTCGCGGATGGGCTGGAGGCCGCGCGCCGCCTTATAGTCGGGGTATCCGCGCCGGCCCGGCAGTCCCGGTTTCAGCGGCGCTGCGGCTTGGTCGTAGATGTTCCGCCCGCTCTGAATGCGTGCCCGGATGGAATCGGCCAGCACCTGCGCGAAGCCCTGCATTTCCGTGGCGGTGTAGGGCGAGTACACGAAGCGGGCGTGCTTGATGACTGTTTGAAACCTGAGCATCCGTGAAATGAGGGCAGAGCGGGTGGCAACTCTAAAGCCGCCGCTTTCGACCGCCTGACCGCTTTTCTCCGTCCTGCCTTCGCTGGGGCACACTCCGTTGGAGCGGTCGACTCGGTGGCCTACGCCGACCTTCCTTTTTGCAGCCGCCGAGCCGCCAGCATGTCCCGTGCAAGCTTCCGGGCCGCAGAGAAGTCCCGTCGTACGTCGTGCCCGTTAAAAGTGTCGGTCGCTCCTATGGTGTAGGCAAAGTCCTTAAGCTCCATTATGAGCATCAGTTGCTCGTTTGAAAGATGATCGGGGGATTTCTTGAGGAGGTATTCCAAGAGATCCGGGTCGACGTCATGTCTCGCACTTCTCAGTTGTTCGTTCGAGAGGCGACGCGGCGATTTCTCTGCGAGGTATTCAAGCCGAGGGTCGACGTCAGGGCTTAGACTGGGCACGAGGGACTGGATGGTCGCGGCATCATTCAGGTCTATAAGGCTTTCCTTTATGTCCCTCTGCATAGACTCTTCCCTGAAAAAATACCCCCGCAATAGATCACGAGCCTCGTCAATCGCACGGCGGTTGTCAATCTTCCCTATCGCAGCTATGATCGTTTTCCGCACGTCGTTGCTGCCGACTGAGCGGAGGGCCGAGCACAGCGGTTCGAGGGAACTCCGATGGCCGATACATCCCAATATTTCCGCCGCGGGACCAACACGACGATCGTAACTAGCCCAGTACTCGGTTCCGCGCTGCTCGAGAAGCAAAGCGTTGAGTTCGCCGACAGCATCATCCTTGAAAGCACATAGGGCCGTCGCGATGGCGCGGTCACCCGGCTCCGCTCGAAATAACCTCAAAATGGGTCCGACCGCGGCAGCATCCTCACTTGTCACCTCATCGCAACGCCCCGCTGCCACGAGAAACAGCGCGCGTTCGGCTCCACTGGATGGCTTCCACCCAAGCTCCGCCAGCATACCCGCCGCAGTTTGGCGGAACGGAGATTCCAGGAACTCAACAAGTGCTGGTATGGCTTCGGCGCCCCGCTGTCGAATAACACGCTCAGCAATGCCGTGTTCGGACTCGCTCGAGTCGCGAAGAATAGCAAGTAAGTCACGTACTGGGAGGAGATCGGCGATTTGTGGAATAGCCTCCCGCGCAGCCAACTTTACAGCTTCCTGTGAGTCAAACATAAGGAGGAAAATGTCGTGGGCAGCCGCTGGATCGCCAATGGACAGTAGCGCTTTCATAGCCTCGAGCCGTGCCAGGGGGTGTTCAGATCCGCTCCGGAGTACGTCGAGTATCGGTTTCACGGCCCGAGGGTCCCTAAGACGGCCGAGCGCCCTTTCGACCGAGCAACAGACCGCCCAAGACTGCTGTTTCAGTGCCCCGATAAGCGCGGGGACAGCACTAACGTCCCCAATCAAACCCAGCGCTTCAGCCGCTTTCGCCCGAGTTGAATGATCAGGATCTTTTAGAGCCTTACCCAAACTGGATACGGCGCGTGTGTCCCCAATCAAACCAAGGGCTTCAGCTGCCCTTGCCCGAGCCGCCGATTCGCTATCACCGAGAGTCTCCAATACACCGGGGAGGGCAGCGCTACCATAACCCGCGATCTCCTCATATGCGATTTTTCCCTTCCTCCACTTCCGGAGCTTCCAAGACAGAAAGTAGGGCACCTACATCTCCTTCGGCAGATCAGCGCCGCTGGAACCCGCGTAATCTCATTCGCAATTGTAGCCTAGCCCTGTCGCCGTCGTTTGCCGCCGCAAAGGATATGATTCTGAGCGGCAGGCTGGCGGCTGGGAATGCTCTCCTCCTGCTTCCGGGGAACGTCATCCTGGGGCGCCAACCGCCAGCACGACAACGATTGCTACCGCCGCGACAGCTTACGCATCGGCAGTCCCTGGAAGTCTTTCGCGTTCTTAGCCTCGTCCGCAGCCAGTTCCTGGCGTTCGGCCTCGATCAGTTCCAGCACTCGGAACTCCTCTTCCGTGATGTCGGCCAGCGTGATCGTCAGCCCGATGTTTTTGGCGTTCAGGATGCGAAAACACCGTCGGACGAGAGTGCCGTTCGGCGTATCCATCGCCTCTTCGAGCAGGTTCTTCGGACAGTTGGGCCCGTGGCTGACGTCGATGGCCTTCCAATCCGCGCCACACGCGGGGCAGCCATCCAACTCCGTCGGCGCCGAGTAGCCGCACCGCCGGCAACGGAAGACGCGGTCGGGACAATCTTCCTCAGCACCACACAGCCCGCCCTGGTGCAGCACCGACCGGATCAGGAATCGCACGCCCGGCTCTTCCGGCCAGTCGCCGGGCGCGGCTATTCCGGGTCTTCGTCAGCCTCGATGGCAAGTTGCGCGATGACCTCGGACACCGCTGCGGACTTGTGAACGATGGGCACGGCGCCGGCATAGCCGTCATGCGAGATATGCAGCTTGTCGTATAGGGCGCCGCTCGGCTCCAGAAACGCCCGTGTCTCGATGGACCGCCTCGCTGCGACCACACTGGTCGAGGCCCGCTCGTGGTCCTGCATCTCCTTCGCGGTCGGCATCCGCAGCACATGCACGACGCGCGTGCCGGGGACTTTCATTTCGATCCGGTAGTTGATCCCTTCACGCTCGACGGTGGCCACGGCGCACCGCTCGATCCGGCCGATGACCATGCCGGCCTCAGCATCATCGAACTCGGGACCGTCCTTGTCGGTGCGGATCTTGGCGAACAACTCCGCGTTGATCTTCGGCAGGTCCACGTCCTCGCTCTGCGACTTTCCGCGCCCCAGGAAATGGCGCACGGTGCGCTGCGCGCGCGCCCAGGCACACCACTCTTCGTCCGAGGGGAACCGCACCTCGCAGCTCTTCTCGCCGCCCGACAGGATCGGCACCACAAACGGCTTGCTTGCGTCGAACATTCAAATCTCCTATTGGCAGATGCCCTGTAGCGGCGTGGTGACGGTCATCGTCACCATCCCGTTGGTGGGGTCGTAGAGTTGCACCCCGGTGATTTGGAGCGTCACGATGCCATCGGTGTTTCCGAGTTCGGCGACGTTGAAGCCCATCTTCTGGATGAGCATCGTGAACGAGTTGTTGGCGTCGCGGGTCATAGTGAACGTGGCGGTGCCGGTGGTCAAGTTGATCAGGTTCGCGTACTCGGTCGATCCCGCCTGCACGCGCACCACAAACTGGACCGCGAACGCGCGATCACCCCACTCGAAACGCCCCTGGATCTGGTAGCCATCCTGAGCTCCCGAGCCAGGGAAGAAGCCGGGCCGGAAGTTGTTTTCCCAGGAAGCTTCCATCGACACGAACTGCTTGGCACTGCCGCCGGTAAGATAGTTGATGCCGTTGAACGTCAGAGCGCTGATCATGCCGGCATTGAATTCGTGCGGCGTCGAGATGGCCGGCAGCGTGATGCCGCTGGGCGAAGTGTACTGGCCAGTGGTCACGCATTCGACGGCGCACATGGCGCTCGCACGCCCTGGAGAGTTCTTGATGGAAAGCTTCCAGCCCTTGACCGCGCAGCCCACCAGCATTTCGTCCAGCACCGCCGAACCACCGGGCCGGATCTGCTGCACGAACGAGAAGTAGGGCAACTCGAGGCCGGTCGGGTTCGTGGCTCCCAACGCCGGAACGATGGTGTACGTGTACGGACCGCTACCGCTCACGACGACATTGCCCATGGAGAAGGACATCGCCCACGCGAGGAACTCCGACGAGGCGTACTTCGAGAGCTCGTATGCCGGCATGTTGTAATGCGACTTGAAGAGTTGCGTGGGGAATTCGTGCCCTTTGCCGATTTCCGCCCGGTCATCCTCGTTCACGGGGACCTTCGCCCACGGTTTCGTATTGAGATTCGTGTGACGCCAGATGGTGGCCACCAGGTTGGCCGTTCCAATGGCGGTCTGTTTGCCGAATCCCCAACCGTTCAGCAATTCACTGACGTTGGCCATGCTGCGTTTCCTCCTCAGTAACAACTGCCGGCTTCTGTGGCTCCTCCGGCGCGGCAACCTGATGCCACCCGGAACTCATCAAAGGTGAAAGGGTTGCCGCGGTCGCCTCGACTTCCTTGATCTCGTCGCCTTGGGGCGATTTCATAAACACCAGGTCTGCCATTTCCTCCCCTTTTCGGAAAGCTACGGGTTGTAGGATTCGATCAGCCGCACAGGCACCTCGAAGTACTCGAAAGTGGCACCATCCGGGCTGATCACGACCGTGTTGCGGCGCGCCGACGGCAGGTAGAAGTCCATCGGTTCGCAGTTCGGATCGACGGCAGTGTGCAGCATCCGCAGGCTGCTGCCCGCCGGCACGTCGTTCACGATCCAGTTGAAGAGGTCCTCGTAGCCGACGTCGGCCTCTTCCGGCGCGCGCAAATACAGCGAGAAATCATGCACAAATACGAGCGCATTGCCGAGCCTGCCTGGCCCGGTGCCCTGCCACGCGATCATGATCGAACCGGGCGGCATCGAAAGGATCGCCAGCCGAATATTGTTTTGCGTTGGCTGGCCGAAAACGGTGGCGTTCTCGCTGTAGAACTGAATGTAACTGCCATCCCCGCCCAAGGCATCTACCAGATTCGGCAGAGCCTGGAGCGCCGTCACCCACTCGGCCAGGATCGTTTTCGGATTAGTCATTGGGACTCTGCCCGGGCCGCGCCATCATCGAAAGCTCGACCAGCCCATAGGGGTCCGGCTGGCGCACGGTGGTCACCACGAACTGCGCTCCCCAAGCGGTCACCCAATCCCCGCGCTGCGGGAAGTTCGCAAGGTCGCCGGGATTGACGGAAATTTCCTCGACGTTGGCCAGCGCGCCAGACTCTTCGCGCACGCGAGCATGGCGGATGGCGCTGATAGTCATTGGATCGCCAACCGCCACGCCAGCCTGAGCGGATTGATACACCACCGGCTCGCCGAACGCCTGCTGCATGACCGCGTTCGCCGCCTCGTCGATGGTGGGCCAGTCCGACATATATAAATGATGCGGCGGCGTGGCCGCGCCTAGTTGAGCGTGATGATGGAGTAGAACACCGTCACGATCATCGAGCCGTTGCCGGTGGCGAAGGCGCCCGTGGCGTTGACGATGTCGATGCCGGTCGCCGATGGCGGCTGGATGACGCCAGTGGGCGGCGGCACGACGTTCTCGCTCGCGGCCGCGCTGGTGACGGTCGCGGCGGGGATGGTGGACGAGTGCGGCACCACGCCGGTCCCGTGATACTGGAACGACACCGCACCGCCGCCGGTGAACTGTGTGGCGCCCGGCTTCATCTGTACAATGAACTGATCCACCACAAGTACCTGTCCGGCCGCGGGCGCCGGCAAGATGCTGACCGCCGCTCCGAACATGGCCATGATCTGCGCCGCCGTGAGCGTCACCACGGTTTTCTGAATCAGCGACGGATCGGTGTCCGCCGCCTGCACCGGCCCGAAGCCGAGCGGATTGAGCCGCACGCGAACGGTCGCATCTCCAGTCAGGCCGCCCGGCGCATTCACGCCGCTCGCCTGACTGAGCACCGCATAGCCGATCTCCTTGTTTGAGACTCCGGCCGCCGTCAACGGACTGGAGGTGGCCTGCAGGGCGGTGTTGTTCCAGAAGACCTTGTCTCCGGGGTTGAACGTGCTCGCGTCTTTCGCCAGATCGAACACGCCCTCCACCACCAACTCGCTCGAGTCGCCTATGTTCTGACTGTTAACCGTCACGCCGAAGATGTTGCCGACCTGGCAACCGCCGCCGCTCAGCAGCGCATAGGGCGCGACCACCGTGAGGGTTTGACCTTTTTGAACGTAATTCTGCATCGGTTTTTCTCCTGTTCCTTATGCCGCCACGCCCTACTGGCCGGCGTTCTTCTGAAGCCCGCGATAGTCGAGAGCCGCCGCGCCGAAATCCATGCGCGCCTTGATCTCGACGCCGTCCACTTCGAACCCCTGTTTGGTTTCGATGTACACGCCCTGCTGCCCTTCCAGGTAGCAGTACTCCACGGTGTCGATCTGTGCCGGGTCCGCGATCAGATACCAGCCGGTGGTCCCATTCGTGGCGGCATCGAGACGCGGCTCGACCACCGGAATCAGGCTGCGCACCCACTCCGGGACGACCTTGGTCGCGTCCGCCGAAGCGATGTTGATCGGGTACACAAGCTGGAGCATGTAAGTCTCCAGCGCCGTCGGCACGGCGATGAACCGCGGAATAAGGTTCAGCGGAGTGCCCTGCGGCCCCTTCTGCAGGCGCATGGCGCCGCGCCCCTTGCCCAGTGCGGTCAGCGGAGCGGAGTTGGCAACGGTGGAATCGATGGCGCTGGCGACGCCGGTCAGCAGATTGGCGTGATTGGCGTGGAAGAGCGCGGTAGAGTTCTTATCGCCCGCGTACACCGCCGCAGGATTCGACGTGATGATGCCCCAGACGGTATTCGATTCGAGCTGCGCGGCGGCCACGCCGAGTAGCGCCGGGACGCGGGTGAACGCCTGGAGGTCGTCGTTGATGATGACCTTGCGGGTCAGTGCCACGATCTCGCCGTAGGTGCCGAGCGCGTAGTTGATGTTGTTGTCGGTCAGGTTGGCGCGGTGGTACTCGCCCTTCTCATTCAGCGCCTGCAAGAC
>JBEKZL010000299.1:0-13678 GCA_049509915.1 Bryobacteraceae bacterium
CCGCCGCGGCGCACCAGCCGAACGCGATCCCGAAGGGAGCACGTCACTTTCCGTCTGCTGGGTCGGTCCGGCCGCAGCCAGGCGGCCTGGGAGGCCGCCGCAGGCCGAGGGCCCGCCCCACAACATTTCGGACTTCATTCGCGCCTGGCTCTATTGGTAGAATCGAGCGATCTTTCCGCGAAGCCGGCTCGATAACTTCTCATGATCCTCACTAAGCCTGCCGAACAACTGCGCCGCGCCCTCCGGTTACCCGACTTGGTTTTGCTCAACATCACCGCCGTGGTGGGCGTCCGCTGGCTGGCGGTGGCGGCGCGCACCGGTCCGGGCTCGATCACGTTGTGGGTGTCGGCGGGATTGCTGTTTTTCATTCCATCGGTTCTGACAGTGGCGGGGCTTTCCAAACGATATCCGGAGGAAGGCGGCCTGTATGTGTGGACCCAGGAAGCTTTCGGGCCCTGGCACGGATTCCTGTGTGGCGCGTGCTACTTCGTCAGCGTGTTGTTTTTTCTGCCTTCCGCGCTGCTGTACGGATTGTCCATAGCGGCGGAGGCGTTCGGCTTCTCGCAGGATAAAGCGCTCATGATCGGGCTGGCTCTGGCGGTGCTGTGGTCGGTGGCAATCCTCAATCTGTTCGGCTTGGAACTAGGCAAATGGGCCAGCGACCTGGGCGGGGTGGCAACCATCCTGGTAGGCGTGCTGCTGATGGCGGCGGGTTGGTTCGCGTGGCGGCATGGCGGCCCGGCGACGCCTCTCCACGATTTCGTACCGCGGATGGACTGGGGAAAGCTGAACTTCTGGTCGCAGATCGCGTTGGGATTCACCGGCCTGGAACTGGGAGCCATCATGGCTGGAGAGATTCGCGACCCGGCGCGAACCATTCCGCGCGCCGCCTGGATTTCGGGCGCCGCGATCTGCGCCTTTTACGTCGGCGGGACGCTGGCGGTGCTGGCGCTGATGTCTTCGCGGAGCGTGGACATTATCTCCGGCGTGATCGAGGCGGCCCGGGCGGCGGGGACGCGGTTGGGGTGGCACGGCTTCCCCCTACTGATCGCGCTCCTCATTCTGGCCACTTCGGCGGGCGCGTTCGGTTCCTGGCTGAGCGGCGGTGCCCGCCTCCCGTTTGTGATCGGAATCGACCGCTACCTGCCGCCGGCATTTGCGCGCCTGCACCCGCGCTGGGGCACGCCGTATATCGCGCTCCTGTCGGAAGCCGCATTCAGCAGCGTCGCCATCCTGATGTTGACGGCGGGAGAAAGCCTGCGCGGCGGCTATCAGCTCCTGGTTGACATGACGACGGTGACGACCCTGTTCCCCTTCGTGTACATCTTCGCCGCCGGCTGGAAGTGCGGCTGGCGCGTGAGCGCGGCCTGCGGGCTGAGCGTCACCGCGCTGGCACTGGTGGTTGCCTTTGTCCCGCCGGAAGGTGCATCCTGGCTCTACGAGGTGAAGATGATCGGAGGGTGCGCGGCGGTGGTTGTGGCGGCCCGAATGAATTTTCAGTACGCGCTGGGGCAGCGCAAATGAGCGGGCAAAGTCGCCCGAAGAGGAGTTCCAAATGTTGCGTCTTCTAAGCTTCGCGTTCCTGATCGGCCTGATGACCGGAGTAGATCCGGCCACGGCCCAAGCTCCAGCCGCGGCCCCACGCCCGGCGCGCCCTACTCCGCCAACCAGGGATCCTCACACACCCGGTTATGTCACGGCAAGAGAGTTACCCGACGGCTCCAACCCTCCGGCAAACGAGGACGGGAACTTCATCCTCGGCCCCACCCATAACCCCGCGCCCGAAATGACCGTGCAGGAAGGCGTGCCCCACGGATCGGTCTTCACCTTCAACATGGAATCGGCCGATAGCAGGATCTACCCCGGCATCGCGCGCGATACCGGTACCTTTGGCACGGCCGATCCGACCGACCCCGCCAAGCTGATCGTCACTACCAGCCATCCAGCCCAATACACGCGGCGAGTGGCTGTATATGTTCCCAAACAATACATCCCGGGCATGGCCGCGCCCTTTATCGTGGGGGCGGATGGGCCCGACCCCGCCTTATTCATAGCCCTGGACAGTCTGATCGCCGCACATCGGGTGCCCGCGATGATCGCCATCTCCATCGGCAACGGCAGCGGCGACGCCCAGGGAAGCGAACGCGGCCTGGAATACGACACCATGTCGGGACTGTACGCGGAGTTCGTCGAGAAAGAAGTGCTGCCTCTGGTGGAGAAGCAATATCACGTGAAACTGACCAAGGATCCCGAGGGCCGGGCAACCATGGGCGGCAGTTCCGGCGGCTCGTGCGCTCTGATCATGGCGTGGTATCACCCGGAGTTATATCACCGCGTTCTCACTTACTCCGGCACTTATGTGAACCAGCAGTGGCCGTCGAACCCGCAGACTCCCCACGGCGCCTGGGAGTTCCATGAACACCTCATCCCCAACACCCCGGCCAAGCCAATCCGCATCTGGATGGAAGTCGGTGACAGGGACAACTTCAATCCCAATATCATGCACGACAACATGCACGACTGGGTCCTCGCCAATGAGAACATGGCCAAAGTGCTTGCCGCCAAGGGCTATCGTTATCAGTTTGTATTTGCGCGCAATGCCGGACACACCGACCGCGCGGTGAAACAACAAACCTTGCCCGAAGCCCTGGAGTATTTATGGCAGGGATACCCGATCAATTGATTGCGGAATGAACATCAGTTGGTGAAATCGATAGTACGCCAGTCGCTTATCGACACCGCACCGGTTCCGCTAATGGCCCATATTCTCCACCGATGCGGTTGGCGGCCGACGCCGAACGGCCTTGTCATGGTAATCGAAGTTTGCCCGGGAATGGCGCGCACAAGCCTGATCGAGCTGAGCGACCAGTCTTCCGGCCCCTCGTCACCGAATTGGGACTCGACAACATACGCCCGCGCCCGCGAGCCAAGGGCCTCCCATTCGAGCCTGAACGGCGGGTAGCGCGGTATTTGCGCATGATCCACCGGGTTGAGGAGCGTTACCTTCGGTATGACGGGTTCGGTTTGGCCGTCCTCCAGTCCCAGGTTGTGAAAGGATATGAGCAAACCTTCGAGATTCGACAGCGAATCCCGCAGTAAAAGCAGCACCTTCCAGCGGTCGTCGACCTTCCTGAGGACCAGGGCCGTATGCGGCATGCCAAAGGTCTTCTCGGTTTCGCACACCGAGGACAATAAGGCAAAGGCCAACCTCGAGTTACCAAACGTCAGCAGCCGATCGACGCTTTCGAGTTTCTTTGCCGGGCGGAGATCCCAGGTTGGCGGGAAGGCCCCGGGGAAGCGGCTTGCCTCCGGATCCATGAGCGACACGAGCGGCGCGGTAGCGGCATACTCATAGTTCCGAACGGCCTCGGTGGCAATCGACTCGACGGCCGCCGTATCTTCCGAAGTCAGGGCCGCCGTGCCTAGGTTCCACGGCTTCCAACTGGGGGACTGCGAGAGCCAGAGCATGAAGGCCCTGCCCGCTTCAAGATTTCTCGTTCCCCGAAAAATTGTCCACCAGCCGTTGAAGGCAAAGCGCGAGCGGCCCCACATCTGGATCACCGGCGTCGCGCTCCACCAACGGGCCGCGTTCGCGTTGGTTATCCAGGAACGCCACGTCCGGATAGACGGTATTCTTTTCGGAGGAATGAAGCGCCTTCTCAAAGTCGTCCCGGGCGAGTATTCTAAAACGGAGGTCGAAGCCGGGGAAGTCTCTACTGAAATCGTCCAGCAGCGTTTGCCATTGATAGGTGGTGATCACGCGGGCGGTGGGATCGTCCATTCGCCCCATAACAACAGTTTGTGGGACCCAGACCTCCAGCGTGCCCCGCTCGAGCGCGCCGACGTTATCTTCCTGACGGCTGGCGCCTGGAGCTGGTAATAGAGTCGCGAAGACGCCGAGGCCGGCCAGAACGAGCACGGAGCGGAACATTCGCCGGTATCGCATCCGGTGCGTCCCTCCTTTGCAACGATTATAGCCTCAAATTTACCCCTGGGGCGCTACGCGGGTGGCTCCGGGTGCTCAACCGGTCTGGGGATTTCGCAGTTTAGGCGCAAACCGCTCCCTCACGGTCGCGGCTCGGTTACGGGCGCCGCTTGTTTGCAGCCACTTACCGAGCCGCGACCGTGAGGGAGCGGTTTGCGCGAACTTCGTCCGTCAAAGGCGAGGATAATGGAAAGGCATGAAGAAGAAATCGAATTCCAAGTCCGATCCGGTTCCAGCGGTTCCGGTGCAATATGTCTTCAGCACCAGGAAAAAGAAGACGATTCGGTACCGCTTCCCTACTCACACCAATCTTCTGGTTATGGATCGATCCCAGGCGGAAGCCGCCGAAGCCTTCCTGGTTGTGCTGGAACCGAAGGAGGCTCCGCCGCTTCACGTTCACGACGACACCGAGCAGGTCTTCTACGTCGTGCGCGGCGAAGGCACGCTCTATATCGGCGCCGGCGACGCCGAACGCTTTCCGGTCAAAAGGGGCGACCTGGTGCGCATCCCTCCGCACACGCAGCATCGGATTCGAGCGAGCGCTAAGGACCGGCTTGTCTATCTCAGCGTAGACTGCTTTCCGGGAGGCCGGCCGAAAGACGAGCCCACCTGGGAGAGCCACGTGCGCGGTGTTTGTCAATTGAACGGCTGGGACTTCGACAAGGTCCGCAGCTAGTACTCGGTTTCGCAATTACGGTCACACAGCCTGCAACCGCTCCCTCGTCAGGAGTTGCAAAACAACCGGATTTTAGCCACAGATAAACACAGATGAACGCAGATAATGCTTTTGATTTCTTTATCTGTGTTCATCTGTGTTTATCTGTGGCTATATTTCTTGACGGCTTCTCGCGGTCGCGGCTCGGACTGGGGCATTTCCGTCATTCGGCAAGTGCGAACACAGCATCGCGCCGCTTTTGGTACGATGCAAAATACAACATTATGAGAACCCTCCGAGCGTGCTTGCTCTATTTGTGTCCCTTATTGGCCGTGGCCCAGACGCCCGATCTCTGGAAAGACCTGCGTTTTCGCCAGATCGGCCCGTTCCGCGGTGGCCGCGTGGTGGCCGTCGCCGGTGTTGCTTCCCAGCCCAACGTCTATTACTTCGGCGCCACCGGCGGGGGTATCTGGAAGACCACCGACGCAGGCGCTTCGTGGCTGCCGATTTCCGACGGCCAGCTCCAGACCGGTTCGGTGGGTGCGCTCGCGGTGGCGGTCTCCGATCCCAACGTGATCTACGCGGGCATGGGCGAAGCTTGCATCCGCGGCAACGCCTCCAATGGCGACGGCGTGTACAAATCGGTGGATGCGGGCAAGACCTGGCGCAATGTCGGCCTCAAGGATAGCTACCATATCGGCGCGGTGGTAGTACATCCGAAGAATCCCGACCTGGTTTACGTGGCCGCGCTGGGGCACCTCTGGGGACCCAACGCGGAACGCGGCGTCTACCGTTCGACCGATGGCGGTGCCACCTGGAAACAGGTCTTAACTCGCGGACCGAAGGCTGGCGCTTCCGACCTCGCCATGGACCCCACCAACCCGCGCGTGCTCTACGCCGCCTTCTGGAACGTGAGCCGCAAGCCGTGGCGCCTGGATTCGGGCGGACCCGGCAGCGGACTCTGGAAATCCACCGACGGCGGCGACACCTGGAACGAGCTTTCACGCGCCCCCGGATTGCCGCGCGGAGTGCTGGGCCGCATCGGCGTGACGGTTTCGCCGGTCAATCCCGAGCGCGTCTGGGCCATCGTGGAAGCCGCCGATGGCGGGGTGTTTCGCTCCGACAACGCCGGCCGCGCCTGGACCAAGGTCAACGAGCAGAACATTCTCCGCCAGCGCGCCTGGTATTACTCCCACATCTATGCCGATCCCAAGAGCGCCGACACGGTGTACGCGCTCAATACCGGTTTCTACCGCTCCATCGATGGCGGCAAGACCTTTGCGGCGATCCGCCAGGAGCACGGCGACAATCACGATTTGTGGATCGCGCCCGATAATCCGCTGCGCATGATCGAATCGAACGACGGCGGCGCGGCGGTCTCGAACGACGGCGGCCTGAACTGGTCGCCCGAGGGCAATCAACCCACGGCGCAGTTCTACCGCGTCGCCCTGGACAACGATTTCCCCTATCACGCCTACGGCGCGCAGCAGGACAACACCACCGTGCGCACGGCTACGCGCACCACCGCCGGCGGCATCACCGATAAGGACTGGTACGACGTAGGCGGCGGCGAAAGCGGCTGGATCGCGCCCGATCCGCGCGATTCGGAAATCGTCTACGCCGGCTCCTACGGCAACCTGATTACCCGCCAGGACCACCGCACCGGCCAGATGCGCAACATCAATCCCTGGCCCGACAACCCCATGGGCTATGGCGCCGATGCGCTCAAATACCGCTTTCAATGGAGCTTCCCGATTGTCTTTTCGCCGCACGACCCCAAGGTGCTTTACGCCGGCGGCAACGTGCTCATGAAGACCACCAACGAGGGCCAGAGTTGGGAACCCATCAGCGGCGATCTGACCCGCAACGACAAGAGCAAGCAGGCTTCCTCGGGCGGTCCCATCACCCAGGACAATACCTCGGTGGAATACTACGACACCATTTTCACCGTGATGGAATCGCCGGTGGCCAAGGACCTGATCTGGGTGGGCACCGACGACGGCCTGGTGCAGATCACTCGCGACGGCGGCAAGACCTGGCAGAACGTGACCCCGCCCGGCATCCCGGAATGGAGCCAGATCAATTCGATCGACGCTTCGCCGTTCGATGCCGGCACGGCCTATGTGGCCGCCACGGCCTATAAGCTCGACGATTTCCGCCCCTACCTTTACAAAACCACCGATTACGGCAAGAACTGGAAAAAGATCGTCAACGGAATTCCCGAAGGCGACTTCACCCGCGTGGTGAAGGTCGATCCCAACCGGCGCGGTCTGCTGGTGGCCGGCACGGAGTTCGGGCTGTTCCTCTCTCTTGACGATGGCGAAAACTGGAAGCCGTTCCAGTTGAACCTGCCGGTGGTGCCGATCGCCGACGTAGCGTTTCAAAAGCGCGACAAGGAACTGGTCATTGCCACCCAGGGACGGTCTTTCTGGATCTTCGACGATCTGCCGCTGGTATATCAGTTAAACGATGCCGTGGCCACTACCGATGCGCACCTGTTCCGTCCAGCCGATACGTATCGCGTGGGTGGCGGGCGCGGATTCGGCGGTGGGCGCGGTGTTGCGACGGTGGGGGAGAATCCGCCCGCGGGCGCGGTGGTGCATTACTGGCTGAAAGGCAGGGGCGAAGTAACGCTCGAATTCCTGGATGCCGCCGGCAAGATCGTCAACACCTATTCCAGCAAGGCCCCGGCGGCGCGTCCGGCCGCGGCCCAGGAAGAGGAGGGCGGAGAAGAGAACCCGTTCCGCGGCGCACCGCCGCCGCGCGTCACCTCCGGTGCCGGCATGAACCGCTTCGTCTGGAACCTGCGCTATCCCGATGCGACCACCTTCCCCGGCCTGATCATGTGGGCCGGCAACGTGACCGGGCCGCGCGTGCCGCCGGGCAAATATACCGTGCGTCTGACCGTGGACGGCAAGTCGCAAAGCGAGACTTTCGAGCTGAAGAAGGACCCGCGCCTTTCGACCACGCCTGAAGAATACGCCAAACAGATCTCGCTGGCCTTGCAGATTCGCGACAAGCTATCCGAAACCAATGGCGCCGTCGTCCGCATTCGCGAGGTGCGCAAGAAGCTGGACGAATATGCCTCGAGCGGCGATGCCAAAGTGGCCGATGCGGCTAAGTCGCTGACCGCGAAGCTGACGGCCATCGAAGAGGATCTCTACCAGACCAAGAACCGCGCCAGCGAAGATCCGCTGAATTTCCCGATTAAGCTGAACAATAAGCTGGCGTATGTGATGGGCGAAATCGAAAGCTCGGATAACCAGCCCACGGCACAATCCTATGTGGTGTACGAAGACCTGGCCACCGAGGTGAACGGCAAGCTGCGGTCGCTGAATGGCCTGCTGAGCACGGACATGGCGGCGTTCAATAAGCTGGTGCGGGACGCCAATATTCCGGCGGTGACGGTGCCGAAATAAGGGTTCCGACAAGGGAGCGCGGCGTGATGCCGGATTTCGGTTCAGGCGCGATGGAGATTCGCCTGCACGGCGACAACGAGTATCGAGTGTTCTACGTTGCGCGGTTCGAGGAGGCCGTTTACATGCTCCACTGCTTTGTGAAGAAAACCCAGTCGACGGAAAGCGGATATCGACTTGGGCAAGCAACGCTACGGCCGTTTTTCGCTGGACACGTTGGTGAACATGCTCTCCGACGCCGGCCTCGAGGTAGATATCCGCATCAAGCCGCCGTCCCGGCGGGTGGTTTGTTTGGCGGCCGCCGGCCGCTGAAAGCTCGCACTGTTATGATGAGCTTTCCATGAACGTTCCCCTGCTCGACCTCCGCCGTCAGAACGAGCCCATTCGCGACGAACTGCTCGACGCTTTCCGGCGCGTGCTCGATTCCGGCCAGTTCATCTTAGGCAAGGAAGTGGAACAGTTTGAGAGCGCCGCCTTCCGGCACGGACGCGCTGCTGCTGGCGCTGATGGCGCTCGGCATCGGACCCGGCGACGAAGTCGTCTGCCCGTCGTTCACCTTCTTTGCCACCGCCGGTTCGGTTTCGCGCCTGGGCGCCCGCCCGGTATTCGTGGATTCGCTGGACGACACTTTCAACCTCGACCCGGCCGGCGTGGAGCGCCTCATCACTCCACGCACCCGCGCCATCATTCCCGTTCACCTGTTCGGCCAGGCGGCCAACATGGACGAAATCTCCGAGATCGCCGCCCGCCATCGCCTGTCTGTCGTCGAGGATGTAGCCCAGGCGTTCGGCGCGGCCTACCGCGGACGCCCGCTGGGCTCGCTGGGCGATTTCGGCACCGTCAGCTTCTTTCCCACCAAGAACCTGGGCGCGCTGGGCGAAGCCGGCCTGCTGGTTACCAATGACGGCGCCCTGGCCGAAAAAGCCCGTCTGCTGCGCAACCACGGCGCCCATCCCAAGTACTATCACAAGATGATTGGCGGCAACTTTCGCATCGACGCCGTACACGCCGCCTTGCTGGGAGTCAAACTGCAGCACCTTTGCCGCTACACCGAACTGCGCCAACAGCACGCCTGCCAGTACAACCGGGAATTGCGCCGATTCGACGGCAAGGGCGCGGTGGAGTTGCGCCTGCCCGCGCAGCTCAAAGACCGCACCCATATCGTGAACCAGTACACCATCCGGGTCGGGCGAGGTCCGCGCTGGCAAGGGCCGGAATCACCGCGCGACGCCCTCCGGCGGCATCTGACTGCCCGCGGAATTGGCTCGGAAATCTATTATCCGGTCCCGCTGCACGCCCAGGAATGCTTCCGAGACCTAGGCCCCCAGCCGCCATTGCCGGTTTGCGAACGGATGGCCGCCGAAGTGGTCAGCCTGCCGGTGTTCCCGGAATTGACCGAGGAAGAACAGGGCGCTGTAATCGAAGCTGTAAGAGAGTTCGTCGAGGGAAGCCCTGCAATACCGTGAATCACTTCTTTGGCCGCGCACAAGTGACCCCCACTGTTGAACCTGAATAGACGACCGGCGATTCCGGGTTACACGTCAGAAGTTCGCCCGCCGGGGTTTCGGCTGTCACTTTGTGGGAGCCTGGAGAAACCGTAAACGTAGAAGGCGCAGGCCGGCCCATTTGCTTACCATCGATGGTTATGGTGGCGCCGCGCGGCGTTGATGTGATGGATAGCCTGCCTGGCGCTGAAGGCATCTGCGAGGGCAAAGACCCCGCAAACAGCGCCAGGCACAGCGCCATCCTCAGCACAGAGAATAATCGTTGCTTTTTCACGCTAGTCCGCCTTACTCAGGTGTTGGATCACGAAGTCAGCGAAAAAAAATACACCAGCCAGCAGGCTATAGAAATGAAGCGCCTTCGGCCACTCGACGATCTGGGTGTCCAGGGTCCCGATGGAGTTCATGAGCACAAACTGGACGTTTTGATAGGAAAGATACCCGAAGTACAGAGAGATGCCCACAAAGACCGCACTGATTCCAGCAGGCCACAGATCTCGTGGCCGATAATGTTCCTTGGGCCTGCTGGTCAACAGGAACCCCATCGCTCCCAATATTCCAGTACCCAGAGTAATGAGCAGATTGTTGAGGTTCTCATACGCGTCTATGGCTTTGTCGAGCTCCGGCTCGAGATTCGGATCTACCGGGTACTTCGCGGTATCAATGTAGTAAGTGACCAGCAACAACACCGCCACGAACAGGACAGAACCGATATAGAAGCGGAGTCTGACGTTTGGCTGACGTCTGATTGCTGGTTGGCTCTCCATGATCAATCCTCGCGGCTCGGTGCTCTGCCCAATTGGGCGCCAGTATAACCGAACAGGCCCCGGCTGGCAAGCCGTTTTGCCGTTTGCCACTCCAAATCGGAAGGCAGCCTCTCTCACCCCGGTCCCGCCGCGATCGGCATCCGCCAGCCGGTGCCGAACGCTCTGGAGGTTACTTTCAGCACCGGCGCGGCTTGCCGGCGCTTGAATTCGGAGTTGCGCACCAGCCTCACCACTCGCCGCACGGTAGGTTCGTCAAATCCTCTGGCAATGATTTCATCGGCCGACAGCGATTGCTCCACGTGCATCTCCAGAATCTGATCGAGCACGTCGTAGGGCGGCAGCGAATCCTGGTCCTTCTGATCGGGGCGCAGCTCCGCCGACGGAGCCTTGGTGAAGATCGCTTCCGGAATATCCGCGCCGCGCCAGTTGCGCCATCGCGCCACCCGGTACACCATCGTTTTGGGCAGATCCGCGATCACCGCCAGTCCGCCGTTCATATCGCCGTAAAGCGTGCAGTAGCCCACCGCCATCTCCGACTTGTTGCCCGTGGTCAGCAGCAGGCCCCCGTACTTGTTCGATAGCGCCATCAGCAGGTTGCCACGAATCCGCGATTGGATGTTCTCTTCGGTCACGTCGCGGGCATAGCCGCGAAAAGCTCCCGCCAGCGCCGTTTCGTAGCTCGAAACCATCGGGTTGATGGGCAGGGTGAGGGTTCGAATGCCGAGGTTGCGCGCCAGCGCAAGGGAATCGTCGATGCTGCCGGCGCTCGAATACTCCGAGGGCATCAGCACACCCAACACATTCTCCGCGCCCATCGCGTCGACCGCAATCGCAGCCGTCAGAGCCGAATCGATGCCGCCCGAAAGGCCCAGCAGCACGGTGCGGAAACGCGTCTTGCGGGCGTAATCGCGCACGCCCAACACCAGCGCGTTCCAGATCTCGGCTTCGGCCGTGAAGTCGTCGTCCGAAATCGACCCGGTGCGGGCGTCCCCAGAGTCCACATCCACCACCAGCAGATCTTCCTCAAAGCCCTTGGCCCGCGCGAACAGGCGCCCTTCGGCGTCGAAAGCCGCGCTGCGGCCGTCGAAGATCAAATCGTCGTCGCCGCCCACCAGATTCACCGTCACCACCGGAAGCTTGTGGCGCCGCGCCATGTGGCTCAGCATCTGCTCGCGCAGCATTTGCTTTCCCACGAAGAAGGGCGAGGCCGAAAGGTTCAGCAGCAGCTTGGCGCCCTCGGCCGCAACCCATTCCACCGGGTCCTGGCGGTAGCGGCGGCGCTGCCAGAAGTCGCGGTCGTTCCACACATCTTCGCAAATGCTGATACCCAGCTTGCGCCCTTCCCAGTCCAGGATCTGCGGTCCGCGGGCGGATTCGAAGTAGCGGTCCTCGTCGAATACGTCGTATGTGGGGAGCAGGGTCTTGTGAAATTGCCGGCCGACGCTGCCCGCCCGAAGCAGCACGGCGCTGTTGAACAGCGGCCGGCCCACATCGCAGGGGTTGAGCGTTGCGGTTCCCACCAGCACCGGCGGCGCATCCGCCAGTTCCTGCGCCATGGCCGCCAGAGTCTGCTCGCCCCGGCGAATGAACCCTTCCCGCATCAGCAGGTCGCGCGGCAGATATCCCAGCAGCGCCAGCTCCGGCGTCACCACCAGGTTCGCCCCCCGCTCGCCAGCGCGGCGAACTCCCGCGACGATCCGTGCCGCATTACCGGCCAGATCGCCCGCCGTGGTATTGATCTGCAGCAGCGCGACGCGCAATGGATCCCTTCCTATTTCGATTATGGCAGGGGTCGAAGAAAACTGCGGGCCGCTCCGGTTCGCAATACCTACTGAGTTTTCCCACTGAGTAGGAATTGCATATCCCTATTCGCCCTCTATTGGCAGTGCGCCCGTGGCGCCTCCCGCCGCTGCTGCTCCTACCGACACTTCCCAACGTGCCAGGGACGCGTTCGGATGCTAATACTTGCCGGACTTAGGGCGACTGCGGGTTGCGCCAGTTGTCCAACTTCAGTCCGGCGCCGGTTCCCTGGATCGCTCGGAAATCGTCAGTGTTGCCAGTCACTAGCGGCAGGTCGCACCGAACTGCGACAGCGGCAATCAGGCAGTCGGGCAGTTCCAGAATCGAGCCCTGTTTCCGAGCCTTGGCGCGAATGGTGGCGGCTGCCAAATAGTCTCCCGCTGCCGGCGTGATCGCTTCGTTCTGATTCATCCAGACCATTGCTCTTTGCAGTTGGGCGTACGCGCCCTTCAATTCGAGGCCGTAAGCGATCTCGTAAACGGTCACGCTGGTGAACGTGAAGACACCATGTTCCGCGGCGTAACGTGCGGCTTGGCCGGCTACGGCCGAATCGTGACCCTCGAGATATTCGGAGAGGATGTCCGTATCCAGAATCGATTTGGCGATCATTCAGATCGACGCTGCGGGGCTGGTCGGACGGCGCCGCTCAGCGTAGGCGATGGAAACTACCTCGTCCAAGAGCGCAGCGTCTTCCGCGCTTCCAAACATGCCTAGCCCTTGCTCGAATACCGTGGTGGTAGCCGCAAGCTCGTGTTCCAGCACTTGGCGAACATATTCTTCCTCTGAGATGCCACGCGCCTGCGCCTTGGCCGAGAGGGCCGCGGTCCGTTCGTCTGGGAGATCAATGGTCAACTTCATCGAAGGGCCGTCGCTTCATCGTAGCAGTTGTGGGAGCAACCGCGCCCGCGTTCATCCCCTGCCCCTGCCCGACAGACGACGAAAAGCGATCGTCTGTCCCACTTACCTCCCAGGATTCTCCGGCCACGCATGCTTCGGATACCGCCGCGCCAGTTCCTTGCGCACCTGTGGATATAGCCTTTGCCAGAAGCCGGCCAGATCGGTGGTAGTTTGCACCGGCCTTTGATTGGGAGCCAGCAGCCGCACCACCAAAGGCACGCGGCCGCGGGCGATTGCCGGCGTCTGGGTCATCCCGAAAAAATCCTGCAAGCGGGAAGCGATCCATGGAGGCTGTCCGCCCTGGTAGTGTACCCGCGTCTGCCGCCCACCCGGTAACTGGATGCGTTCGGGAGCGATCTCGTCCAGCGCCCGCCGCTCCGCGGCCGGCATCTCGTCCAGCGCCGCCCGCACCAGACCGCCGTCCCGCGTGGCTGCTTCGAGTTGGGTGAAGCTCTTCAACCCGTATGCCATCCGGCGCAGCACGTCTGCCCAATCCAGTATAGCGGCGAGACCCGGCCCGCCCTGCTCGGCCGCGAAGCGCAGGCGTTCTCTGTATGCGGCCAGCTCTTCAGCATCCGCGAACCGTTCCAACCCCGCTTCCAGCGCCTTCTCCGCCAGCAACGCCGCGGCGGCTTCGGGCTCCGGCTCGACCCGCC
>JBEKZL010000003.1:0-61439 GCA_049509915.1 Bryobacteraceae bacterium
TACCATGGCGCCGCCGAGGAAACCCGCGCCACCCTCGGCATCAGCAAAGTCATGACCCTGAGCTGCACCTACGACCACCGCGTGATTCAGGGCGCCGAGTCGGGAGCCTTTCTGGGGCAGGTACAGGCCCTGCTGGACGGCAAGGACGGCTTCTACGAAGAGGTCTTCGACCATCTCCGCATGCCCCACCAGCCGGTCCACTGGGAAGTCGACCGCAAACCCATGCTGGCCGGTACCACCACCGCCCGCACCGCCGAGATCGCCAAGGAAGCCGGCATCATGCAGATGATCAACGCCTATCGCGTGCGCGGTCATCTCATCGCCGACCTCGATCCGCTCGGGCACGAACCCAGCTATCATCCCGAGCTCGATCCGGAAACCTACGGTCTCACCATCTGGGACCTCGATCGCGAGTTCCTCACCGGAAGCCTCGGCGAGACCATCGGCGAAGGCGCCCCCAAGCCGGTCGCTACCCTCCGCGAGATCCTCGAAACCCTCCGCCAGACCTACTGCGGCAAGATCGGGCCTGAATACATGAACATCCAGGTGCCCGAGCAGAAACGCTGGCTGCAACAGCGCATGGAGCACCAGGCCAATAACTGGCCGCTGGGCCGGGAAACCCGCCTGCGCATTCTGGCCAACCTGTTCGCGGCCGAGGAGTTCGAGCATTTTCTGCATTCCCGTTTCGTGGGTCAGAAACGCTTTGCCCTGGAGGGCGGAGAAACCGCGCTCGCCATCCTGGAGGAGGTTCTGGAAAAAGCCTCTGGCGATAACGTCCACGAAATCGTCATCGGCTTGGCGCATCGCGGCCGGCTGAATCTGCTGGCAAACGTGGTGGGCAAGGATGTCAAACAGATTTTTTCCGAGTTCGAGGGCGAGGTGGATCCCGCCAGCACGCAGGGCTCCGGCGATGTAAAGTACCACCTGGGCGCCTCCGGCGTCCGCAAGACGGCGGTCGGCCGGGACATCGTGGTGTCGGTCGCGCCCAACCCCAGCCACCTCGAAGCCGTCGATCCGGTGGTCGAAGGCATCGTGCGGCCCAAGCAGGACCGGCTGGGCGACCCTTCTCGCGCGCGCGTGATACCGGTGCTGGTGCATGGCGATGCCGCCTTCGCCGGCCAGGGCGTGGTGGCCGAAACCCTCAATCTCTCCCAGCTCGACGGCTATTCCACCGGCGGTACGGTTCACCTGGTCATCAACAACCAGATTGGTTTCACCACCCTGCCCGACGAATCGCGCTCCACTCCCTATTCCACCGACGTGGCCCGGGGCGTGCAAGCGCCCATTTTCCACGTCAACGGCGACGACCCCGAGGCCGCCGTCCGCGTCGCCCAGATCGCCTTCGATTACCGCCAGGCTTTCAAGAAAGACGTCGTAATCGACATGATCTGCTATCGGCGCCACGGCCACAATGAAGGCGACGATCCCAGCTATACGCAACCCATTCTGTACCGCAAGATCAGGGCGCACACGCCGGTAGCCCAGCTCTATTCCGAGCGCCTGGTGAGCGAGGGCGTCGTCAGCGCCGAAGAGGCGGAAGCCTTGCGCCGGAGTTTCGCTCAGCGCCTCGCCGAAGCCTACGACCAGGCGGAGGAGAAGATCGAGCACTTCCAGTTGCAGGAACTGAGCGCGGTCCCGAGCGAGGAGATCAGCAATTTCTGCCCGCGGACGGCCGTCAACCGCGCTGTCGTGGAGCGCGTCACCCGTGCCATGACCCAGTTCCCGGAGAGCTTCCGCCTGCATCCCAAGCTGCGCGGCTTTGTGGAGAAGCGGCGGGAGGCGGTCGCGAACGACGGCCCCATTGACTGGGCATTCGGCGAGGCCCTGGCCTTCGGTACGCTGGCGCTGGAGGGTACGGCCGTTCGGCTCAGCGGTCAGGATTCCGGCCGCGGCACCTTTAGCCAGCGGCATCTGGCGTTCTACGATTCCGAAACCGGCCATCGCTACGTGCCCCTGCAGCACATTTCGCCCGATCAGGGGCGTTTCGAAGTCTTCGACAGCTCGCTCAGCGAGTATGCCGTGCTGGGCTTCGAATTCGGCTACAGCGTCGCCGACCCCTTGTCGCTGGTCATCTGGGAAGCGCAGTTCGGCGATTTCGCTAATGGGGCGCAGATCATGATCGATCAGTTCATCTCCAGCGCCGAATCGAAGTGGGGCCAGCCCAGCGGCCTGGTCATGCTGCTGCCTCACGGCTATGAGGGCCAGGGGCCGGAGCACTCCAGCGCGCGCATCGAGCGTTACCTCACCCTCTGCGCCGAAAACAACCTGCAGGTCGCCAACTGCACCACCCCGGCGAATTATTTTCACCTGCTCCGCCGCCAGATGTACGGCGGTCCCGACCGGCGGGGCGTTCGCAAACCGCTGGTTGTCTTCACGCCCAAGAGCCTGCTGCGCCACCCGCGGGCCACTTCGCGCGTGCACGATTTCATCAGCGGCGGGTTCTCCGAATTTCTGGGCGACGAGCCGGCGCAGGATGTTTCCCGCGTTTCCCGGGTGGTCTTCTGCTCCGGCAAGGTCTATTACGACCTGGCCGCCGCACGCCAGGAACGCAAGGCCGATCACGTGGCCCTGGTGCGGGTGGAACAGTTGTATCCCTTCGCCGCCGACCAGGCGCGCGACATCCTGTCCCGCTATGCCGGCACGGCGGAAGTGGCCTGGGCGCAGGAGGAGCCGCGTAACATGGGCCCGTGGCGGTTCATGCGCGAGTTATTCCAACCCCTCCTAGATCCCACCCACCGCGAAATCTACTACGTGGGCCGCCCCGAGAGCGCCAGCCCGGCCACCGGCTCCGGCAAGCGCCACCAGCAGGAGCAGGCCGAAATCGCCAACGACGCCCTGGCTCCCGGCCCCATCCTCGAAACCGGCAGAGTACGCATCGTCGCCCGGCGGCAGAAATAAAGGACGGCCAGCCGATCTGGAGCCCTCTCCGCGACCGAGCCGGTCAGCGTGAAAAAGATCGTTGAACGACCTAAAGGGCCCATGTCATTCAATGAGATAACGGAGCGCGGGGGCTCCCCACGAAAATCGGATGCCGAGACGCGCGCCCGACTTTCATGAAAAGCGCCGCTTCGACGATGGCGCGATAACGGAGGTGAGGATCTACGCCGTGCGTTCTTCCGTTCCGGGCAGTAAGCATCGGCTGAAGTACTCATTGTTCTGCCGGCAGGGTCGAAAGCGCCTCAGCAGCTACGACAACGGAAGACCGAAAGGTGCCCATCGCCACTACTGGAGCCGCGAAACGCCGTACGCGACGCCTGGCACCGCCTGGAGACAGGCAAGAAGGTTCGCGAGCGGCATCTATCTTTCGAAAGCCTGGAGGGACTCCTGTCGCTCCTTACCCCCAAGAGATGGGAGCTGCTCAACTTTGTCCACAGCCATCCGGTGCGGAGCTGTCCGTGCGCTTTCCGTCGAGCTCAAGCGCGACTATCGCCGGGTCCATGACGATGTCGAGGCCATGGCGGCAGCGGGCCTGCTGGAGCGTGCCGGGCGAGTCGTGCGAGCCGATTGTGACGGTACCGACTCCACTTTCCGTTTCGATCGTTCTCGACCAGGCTGACCGCGCCGGGCCAGCGCCTACTTCGCCGCCCGGAACCGTTCGTCGATCTCGACCTGGTAGCCGCTTGCCAGGCGGTTGGTTTCATTCGCCATGCCCACCACCGCCATCAATTCGGCGAACATCGCGTCGCTCATGCCGGCCTTGCGCGCGCTGGCGGTGTGCGAGGCGATGCAGTACGGGCACTGGTTGCTGGCGCTGACCGCGATGTAGATCAGCTCCTTGGTGAGCGGGTCCAGCGCGCCCGGCGCCATGATCTGCTTCACGCTCTCCCAGGTCCGGCGCAGCGTTGCGGGATCGTTCGCCAGAGCTTTCCAGAAGTTGTTGATCCAGTCGGTTTGGCGCGTGGTCATGATGTCGTCATAGACCGCCCGCACGTCTGCGCTGGCCTCGGAGTATTCGACAAGGCCGAGGGTAGCCATGGTGTCCCTCTCTAAGGACGGCCCCCGGCAAAGGCCTTGGCTTGTCGCTCCTCCACTTCTTCCGGAGTGAGGTCGTCGGTTCGGGTCGCCAGCGCCCAGTTGACCCCGAACGGGTCTCGCACGTGGCCATAGCGATCGCCCCAGAACTGGTCGGAGAGCGGCATGGTCACCTCGCACCCGGCCGCCACGGCCTGCTGCCATGTGGCATCCACGTCGGGGACGTAGAGATGCATGTGGAACGGCATCCGCCCCGTGGCCAGCGGCGGCTGGCCGAATTCGGCGGCGAAGTCATCGGAGAACATCAGCATGGAATCGCCGATGCGCACGTGGGCGTGCATCAGCTTTCCGTTTGGCCCGGGCGAGCGGTCGATTTCGACGGCGCCGAACGCCCGAGTTAGAAAATCGATGTACCTGGCCGCGCCGTCCACAAACAAATGGGTGGTCACTGTGTGGAAGCCGGCCGGAATGGGACTTGCGGATTTCGACATTCAGCCAGCATATCGCAATCGCCTACTGCCCGGTGATCGGCTTATTACTCCCCAAGGCGCTGAAGTGGCGAACTATTGCCGGCGAGATATTTCTTGACAGCGCCGTGACTCCCACCGTAAAATTACGAAATTACCTAAACTCAAAACGGCCCCCCGCGTCAGGGTGGAGCGCTCCCAACGTCTGGGACGGACTTATTCGTTCTCCAGGAGGGGTCAATGGGCTCTGTCTTCGAACGCTTCCATCGGTACGCGGCCTCGATTGTAATCGGCTTCGTACCCGTGATTTATCTCAGCACCTGTGCGGCACCGGCGGCGGCGCAGGTCGCCTCCGGCACGATTGTTGGCCAGGTTACCGATTCGCAGCACGCGGTAATCGCAGGCTCTATTGTCAGGCTGGTCGACACCGCTACCAACGGCGTTCGGAGCGCCACCACCAATGATGCGGGACGCTACACCATGGTGGACGTGCCGCCCGGCTCCTACGACCTCACTGTCACCAAGGACGGCTTCGCCGCCACTAAGCTAGTGGCCCAGAAGGTGGACGTCGGCGAAACGCTCACTCTCGACGTCACCCTCGAGGCCGGCGCGGTTACCACCACCGTCGAAGTGCAGGCCACAGCGGGTGCCGAACTGCAGACGTTGAACGCCACCGTCGGCTCGACCATTACCAACGAGTCTCTCCAGTTGATGCCCAACCTGGCCCGCGACGCCTCTTATCTCTCGGTCATGCAGGTGGGCGTGACGCCCACCGGCAACGTCGCCGGAGCGGGAACGGATCAGAACTCCTTCCAGCTCGACGGCGGCTATAACAGCGACGACATGGCGGGCAACAATACCGGTTATGTGCCCGGAAACGGCTACATCGGCACGGGCTCCAGCGGCGGCACGCCGTCAGGCGTAATTCCGACACCGATCGAGAGCATCGAAGAAATCAAAATCGGGAGCAGCGGCCAGACCGCCGACTTCAACAGCGCCGGCGGCAGCCAGGTGCAGATGGTAACCAAGCGCGGAACCAACGCATTTCACGGAGCCCTCTACGAGTTCTACTTCGGAAACGACGTCGGCGCGGCCAATCTGTGGAAGAACAACCACACTCCCGACACTGCCGCCGGCTTGGCTTACACGCCCCTGCCCGCAACCCATCGCAACCGCTTCGGGGGCGCCCTGGGCGGACCATTGACGCCCAAATTCTGGGGCGGCAAGACTTACTTCTTTGCCGACTTCGAGGGCATGCGCTACCCCAATTCGGTCAGCTTCGAACGCGCCGTACCAACCCAGTTATTGAGGGATGGAATCGTACAACTCCCCAACACCGCCGGAATCGTCACTGCCTATAACTTGAATCCCTACCCGGTCACGGTCAATGGCACCACTTACCAGCCGGCCGTCTGCAACACCGGTTTGTGCGATCCGCGCGGCATCGGCATGAATTCGCTGGTGTCCCAATTATGGTCCAAGCTGCCGATGCCCAACGACCCGCAGTACATCGTCTCGGGAGCCTCGGACGGCGTCAACGAGCAGGGTTATCTGGGAACCCTCTCTCTGCCGCAGACTTCCAATTTCTTTGTCGGCCGCATCGACCACGATTTCGGCGAAAAGTGGAAGTTCATGTCGAGCTATCGCTATTATTCTTATTCTCAGCAAACCAGCAACCAGACGACGCTCAGCCCGACCGGGCAGTACACCGCGACCGCTCCGCGGCCGCAGAAGCCGGATTACTTGATCGCCGGCGTGACAACGTCGATCACCCCTACGCTTACCAACGACTTCCGCGCGAGTTACCTCCGCAACTACTGGCAGTGGTCGGATGCCGGCGGCCCCGCGAACCTGCCCGGTTTAGGCGGAGCGATCGAGCCGGGCGGGGAATCGGCGGCCACCAATGCGCTTCTCCCGACCAACATCAATTCACAGAGCACGCGGCAGCGTTTCTGGGACGGTCACGATCAGTTCTACAGCGACAACATGAGCCTGTTGCACGGCAATCATCTGTTCCAGTTCGGCGGATCGTACCTGCGCAACTTCGACTATCACGAGCGCAACGACAACGGTGTCGGCATCGATACCTACCCGACTTACCAGCTTACGAACGGATCGGGTATTCCGGCTTCCGGATATCCTACGCCCGTCGGCTTGGCTTCCTCCCAGGCCACTACTTATGACCAGCTCTATTCCGAGCTGTTGGGGATTGTCGGCCAGTCGCAAGTCATGTACTCGCGCGCCGGGCAGAACCTGGCCCTCAATCCGGTCGGGACTCCCGGCTTCGATCAGAGTATCATTCCAACATACGAGCTGTATTTCTCCGATACCTGGCACGTCAAACCGGACCTGACTCTGACCTACGGGTTAGCCTGGCAACTCGCCATGCCGCCCTACGAAATTCACGGGAAACAAGTAATGATGGTGAATTCGGCCGGCGAGCCGGTCAACATGAGCGACTTCCTGGCGCAGCGCCAAAAGGCGGCTTTGTCGGGCGAGGGGTTTGCTCCCGAAATCGGTTTTGCCACGGTGCAGAACGTTGGAGCCGGCGAGAAGTATCCTTACAACCCGTTCTACGGCGCCTTCAGCCCGCGCGTTTCGCTGGCCTGGAGTCCGGGCGCGGACAGCGGATTTCTGGGCGCGTTGATTGGGCACCAGAAGACCGTGATTCGCGGGGGCTATTCCCGGATCTATGGCCGCACGAACGGTGTCGAGTTGGTTCTGGTGCCGCTGCTGGGCGCCGGAATTCTGCAAGCCGTGTCCTGCTACCCGGGCATGGCTGGAACCTGCGCCGGCGCGGGAACGCTTACCGCCGCCAACGCGTTTCGCATCGGAACGGACGGACTGACGGCGCCGCTGCCTTCCGTTTCGCCTACCCTGGCGCAGCCTTACTTCCCGGGTGTCAACGGCAACGCGCAAGCGAGCGACGGTTCGCTGCTCGATCCCAACTACAAGCCCAACCATTCCGACGAGGTAAATATCACCATCCAGCGCGCGTTCAGCACCAAGGCGCTGGTAGAGTTCGGCTACATCGGCAAAAAGATCAGCGACATGTTCCAACAGATCAACATCGACGCGGTGCCGACCATGACGACCCTCAACGGACAGTCCTTTGCGAATGCCTACGCCGCCGTATTCACCCAGTACTGCGGCCTTTCCTCGCCGACGTGCGCGGGCACAGCCGGGGCAGTCACTCCCCAACCCTTCTTCGAGGCGGCGATGGGCGGCAGCAGTTCGCCCTTCTGCGCCGGTTATTCGAGTTGCACGGCGGCGGTGGTTTCCAATTTCGGCGCCAGTATCAAGGCCACGCAAGTCTACACTCTCTGGCAGAACATGTCGTCGGCCAATGGATGGACGTTGGGGCGAACGCTGCTCAGTTCGCCGTCGCTGGGCACCGGCATCAGTGCGCAGACTACCGCGATGGAGCTCGATACGTCGCTGGGGCATGGCAATTACAACGCCGCGTTTGTCCGGTTTACCACCAAAGACTGGCACGGTTTGACCACGACCTCCAACTTTACCTACAGCAAGGGGCTGGGGACGGCGAGTGTCACATCGTCCACCAGTTCCGCGACGGTTCCCGATCCGTGGAACTTGAACGTGGGGTACGGACCATGGTCCTACGACTTCAAGTATGTCTACAGCCTCCTGGTGCTCTATCAGCCTCCGGTTTTCAGAAGCTCGCACGGCCTTGCCGGTAAACTGCTGGGCGGCTGGTCGATTGCACCAATCTTCACTGCGCAGAGCGGCGCGCCGCTGCAAATCAGCGTCGATACCGGCAGTAACACCAATGCGCAGGCCTTCGGAGAAGTGTACGGAAACAGCAACCAGGCCGACTATGAGAACGCAGTCGGGATTTCGGCCTACACCGGCGGAAACACGCTGCATTCGGGCGTGGCGCCGTCCGGCGGCGTCGCCACCAGCGGAACCTCCGGCCTCAATATTTTTGCGAACCCGGCCGCGATTTATGCTGAGTTCCGGCCGCCGGTCCTCGGCCTGGATAACAACATGAACGGCGCCGGCCCGATTCGGGGCTTGCCGACCTGGAACCTGGACGCGTCGCTTTCCAAGGACTTTAGGGCCACGGAAAGGATCGCCGCCACTCTGAGCTTCCAATTCGTAAACGTCCTGAACCACTTTCAGGCTGCCAACCCGAGCATGAATATCGACTCGCCTCAAACCTGGGGCGTGGTGACGGCCCAGGCGACCACGGCGAATGGGGCACAGGCGCGCTGGATGGAGTTCGGGCTGCGTCTACGCTTCTAGTGGGAGACTCCGTGGGGTAGACCATGTTTTTCGTGGTCTGCCCCACATGGTTGTCTGACTTATGCCGCGCCGGCTAGTTCGATCGTGTAGGCCTCGGCGGGCGGAAGCGATTCCGGGATGCGGAGGGCGATGCCGTTGCCGCGCGCGGTCCACGTCAGCTTCTGCCCGGTTCCCAAAAGCGTGGCGCTCATCTCCGCGCGCGGGGCCAGATCGTCCAGCACTACCTCGCTGACGGGCTTGTGCGGCAGGATGGCGTACACAGTATTTCCCTTGGCGGTGAAGAAGGCTTCCACGCGGGCGAAACCGGAGCGCGGCGTATCCACCAGGTCGCCGATCGGGTAGTCCGACATGAATTCCTTTTCTTCCAGTTTGGGTACCTGACCGGCGCTCCATTGGCGCGAGCGCTTCCAGGGCCGGGTGCCGTAGATGGCCGCGCCGTTGGGCCGCAGCCAGTCGCCGATCTGAACCAGGCGCTCCTCCATGATGACCGGAATGCGGCCATCGGCGGTGGGTCCGATATCGAGCAGCAGGTTGCCGCCGCGGCTGACGATATCGAGCAGCATCAGCTGCAGGTCGCGGGCGGAATGGTAGTCGGCCAGGGTTTCGGCGCGGTTATAACCGTAGGAGAAGCCCATGCCGCGGCTCTCTTCCCATTGGTGCTCGCTTTGCGACATGCCGGAAGTGTACTCGGTGGTGTAGTAGCCGCCGTGTTTGTGGCGGGTTTCTTTTCCCCAGCGATCGTCCACCACCACCAGTTCGCGCGCCGGCGATTCGTTGAACAGCCAGGCGAGCAGTTCGGGCGCGTGCCATTCGGCGCTCGAGATTTCCCATTCGCCGTCGGAAAACACGATATCGGGGCGCACGTGGCTGACCACGTCCTTAAATTGCGGCGTCATGTGCTCGGCGACATAGCGCGGGCGATCCGTCAACCAGAGCGGGTTGTACCATTCGTATAGCGAATAGTAGATGCCCATGTGGAGACCGCGGTGGCGCCCGGCCTCGGTCAAGTCCGCCAGCACGTCGCGGCGGGGACCGATATCGACGGCGTTCCAGGGGCGGCCCCAGCTTCGGTTGGCTTCGGCGCTTTTCCACAAGGTGAAGCCTTCGTGATGCTTCGAGGTCTGCGCCACGTAGCGGGCTCCGGAGCGGGAGATGACGTCGGCCCAGTGGTCGGGATCGAACATTTCGGCGCGGAATAGCGGGGCGAAATCGGGGTACCCGAAATCGGCGCCATAGACGCGCTGATGCAATTGCCAGGTATGATAGCCGTCGTCGCCCGGCGCCGTGGCCTTCTTGCCTTCGGTCAGCGAGTGCCAATACCATTCGGCGTACGGGGTCTCGCCCTTCACGTTGGGCGGGGCGTAAGAGGGTACGGAATAAATGCCCCAGTGAATGAAGATACCGAACTTGGATTCGGCGTACCAGGGCGGGTTGGGTCGCTGATCCAGAGAATTCCAATCGGCGGAATAGCGGACCTGCGCGTTGGCGTAGCGGCTGGCCGCGAACGCGAGCGGAACCGACGCCAGAGTTTTGACGAATTCCCTTCTGGGCAGAGGCTTCATGGCATGGACGATTGTAGCGCCACGATAGCGTCACGGTATGATGAAGCATGGGGGCGCGAGGGGAGATCTTACTGGTGCTCGCGGCGGCCTCGGCCGCATGGGCGCAGGACCCGCGCGAGCTGGTGCGGCGCTCGATCTCCCAAGACCAACTCGACTGGGTGCGGATGCGGGACTACACCTGGCAGGCGCGCTCGGTGGAGCGGCACTTCGACTCCCAAGGCAAAGTGGAATCGACCAAGCGGGAAAGCTGGGAAACCTTGATTCTGGATGGGCAACCGCAGCGCCGCATGCTGGAGCGCGACGGCAAACCGCTCAGCCCGGCCGAACAACAGTACGAGCAGCGGAAGCTGGACGAGACCGCTAAGAAACTGAGCTCCGAAACGCCGGGCGAAAAACAGAAACGCCTGGAGGACGCCGAAAAGCGACGGCAGCGCGAGTTCGCCTTCCTGTCGGAGATCCCGGATCTTTTCGACCTGCGGCTGGAGGGCGAATCCACGGTGGATGGGCGGCCGGTATGGGTAGTGTCGGGGGTGCCGCGGCCGGGCGCGCAGGCGAAGAGCCGGGACGCCAAAGTGTTGCTCAAGGTGCGCGGCCGGATGTGGATCGATAAAGCGACTTACCAATGGGCCAAGGTGGAAGCGGAAACCACCGGCACGATTTCCTGGGGATGGTTCCTGGCGCGGTTGAACGCCGGCGCCAAACTGACTTTTGAACAGACCGAAGTGAACTCCGAGATCTGGCTTCCGAAGCATCTCTTCATGACCGGCAGCGGCCGGCTGGGACTGGTCAAGCGACTGTCTCAGGACGAACAAATCGACTGGAGCGATTACCGGAAGTTCACGGTGGATTCCAAAGTAGTGACGGACCCGCCGGTGAGCCCCAAGAATTAAGCCTTCATGCGGACCACGCCGACCTTTCGCGCCGCCCTGGCCGGGGCCATCGCCATCGTCACCTGGGCGGCCGCCTACCCTGCGATCCGAGTGGGCTTGCGCGCGTATTCGCCGGGAGGGCTGGCCGCTTTGCGCTATCTGGTCGCTTCCGGCGTCTTCGCGGTCTACTTCGCCTGGCGGCGCCAGGCGCTTCCGCGCGGGCGCGATCTATTTTTGGTTGTCTTAGCCGGGGCCATCGGAATCTCGGCGTACAATCTTCTGCTCAACACGGGCGAGCTGACGGCCAGCGCCGGCGCGGCCAGCCTCATCATCAATTGCATGCCGGTATTTGCGGCTCTGCTGTCGGTGCTCTTTTTGGGAGAGCGGCTCAGGCCGGCCGGGTGGCTCGGCATCGCGACCAGCTTCGGCGGAATCTCGGTGATCGCCCTGTGCAGTCCCGGGGGCGTACACTTCGGCTTGGGAGCCTTGCTCATCCTATTGGCGGCGTTCTCGGCGGCGGTGATGGGGCTGATCCAGAAACCGCTGCTGGCGCGGTACAGTTCCACCGCCATTACCGCCTGCCTGATGTGGAGCGGGGCGCTGGTGCTGTCTCCCTTTCTGCCCTCGGCGTTGCGCATGGCGGCGCATGGGCCGGCGGGGCCCACACTGGCGGCGATCTTCCTGGGCCTGTTTCCGGCCGCCCTGGGCTACTTGATGTGGGCCCTGGTTCTTTCGCGATTGACACTGTCGGAGACGGCCAGCATGCTCTATCTGATCCCGCTCGGGGCGATAGCGATTTCTTATTTCTGGATCGGCGAAGTTCCGACCGGGTCCAGCATCTGGGGCGGGGGGCTTGCCATCGCCGGCGTGGTGCTGCTGATGCAGTACGGCAGACGCACCGGCTCCGCTTCGAGGACGACTGTGGCGGAGGCGGCGCGCTGCCGGAGTTGAGTCTTACGGGTACAGGCCGCGGATGCGGTTGGCATCGGCGACTCGGCTGATGCCGAGCATATTGGCAGCCAGGCGCATGCTGACCTTGCGCTCCAGGTGAATCTTGAGCACGTCGTTGAAGGCGCGCGTCATCACCTTTCCCAACCGGGAATTGACATCCTGCTCGTCCCAGAAGAGGTGGTTTTCATCCTGGACCCATTCGAAGTAGGAGACGGTCACGCCACCGGCGTTACAGAGAATATCCGGGATGAGGAAGACGCCCTTCCGGTCGAGGACGCGATCGGCTTCGGGAGTCACCGGGCCGTTGGCGGCTTCGGCGACGATGCGGGCCCTGATGGCGGAAGCATTTTCCTCGGTGATGGTGTTTTCCAGTGCCGCCGGGATCAGGATCTCGCAGTCCATGGAGAGCAGTTCTTCGGGCGAGATGGTTTCGGCTTCGGGGAAGCCGCGCAAGCTGCCGGTCCGCTCCTTGTACTGGATGAGGGCGGGAATGTCCAAGCCATGGCGGTTGCAGATGGCGGCAGTGGAATCGGAAGCAGCGATAACCGGGGCTTCGGCAGCGTGCAGCAAGTTGGCCGCCAGCGACCCGGCGTTGCCGAACCCCTGCACCGCGACGCGGGCTCCTTTGACCGGGATGTTGAGGTGCCGGCAGCTACTGAGGACGGTGTAATAGCAACCCCGGCCGGTGGCCTCGTTTCGGCCCAGCGACCCGCCGAGGCTGATGGGCTTGCCTGTGACCACACCCATCACCGGGTAACCCATATTCATACTGTAGGTGTCCATGATCCACGCCATGATCTGCGGCGTGGTGTAGACGTCCGGAGCGGGGATGTCGCGTTCTGGACCGATCATGGGCAGGATGGCGCTGGCATAGCGGCGGGTGAGGCGCTCGAGCTCGCCCAGGGACATTCGTTTGGGGTTGCAGGTGACGCCGCCTTTGGCGCCGCCAAAGGGGATGTTCACGACGGCGCACTTCCAGGTCATCCAGGTGGCCAAAGCCTTGACCTCGTCCAGGGTGACATTGGGATGAAATCGGATGCCGCCCTTGGAGGGGCCGCGGCTGGTGCTGTGCTGTACGCGGTAGCCTTCAAAGCGGACGATGTTTCCGCCGTCCATGCGGACCGGCACACTCACCGAGAGTATGCGTTCCGGGTACTTGATCATGGCTCGAACATTTTCGCCGAGTTCGAGCGCGTCGGCCGCCAGGTCGAAATTCTCGAGGGCGGCTTGGTACGGATTTATCACTACTCTTTCGATCGCGGTTGTCGACATGGAAAACCTCGTTTCGATCCAGATCGGACTGGGATACTGATTTTGCAATCGCAGACACAACGGCCAGCGTACATGGCTGGTCGAACCTGGCGGCGCTGACAGACCACGAAAGACGATGGTCTGTCCCACCGCTGAGTCTGAGCGGCTTATTGCGAATGGTACACATCGGTCATCGCACCGTGGCGAGCCGCTCCCAGCGTGCGGAGACGCGCTTGATCCGTTCCATGGCTTCGAGGATGTTGGGGAGGGCGGTGGCGTAGCTGAAACGAATATAACCCTCCCCGTACTGGCCGAAGCATCCGCCGTCCACGCCGGCAACACCGGCATCCTGAAGCAACAGATCCGCCAGTTCCCTGGAAGCCATGCCGGTTCCGGTAACGTTGGGAAAGGCATAGAAGGCGCCTTCGGGAACGGCGCAGCTGAAACCGGGGATCTGGTTGAGCTCGGCACAGATCGCGTCGCGGCGGCGGCGGAATTCGGCCACCATGGCGGCGACCGAATCCTGGGGGCCGGTGAGAGCCGCGATGGCGGCGCGCTGGGTGAAGCTGGCGGTACAGGAATTCGAATTCACCATTAGTTTGGTGACGGCGTCCACCAACCAGGCGGGCATGACTCCATAGCCGATGCGCCAGCCGGTCATGGCATAGGTCTTGGAGAAACCGTCCAGAATAATGGTCTTTTCCAACATGCCGGGAAAGCTGGAGATGGAGACGGGAGATTGGCCCGAGTAGAGGATCCGGGAGTAGATTTCGTCGCTGAGCACCATGACGTCGCGTTCGCGGAGCAGTTCGGCAATCCGGCCGATATCCGCAGCCGGGATCATTCCCCCGGTGGGATTCTGAGGGGAATTCAAAATCACGAGCTTGGTTCTTGGCGTGAGGCTATCGCGGAACAGGCCGAGGTCGAAGGAGAAGCCGCGTTTTTCTTCCAAGGGAACCGGCACGGGCCGGGCGCCAAGGAACCGGATCATGGATTCATAAATGGGGAAACCGGGATTGGGGTAAATCACTTCATCGCCCGGCTCGACGAGCGCCAGCAGGGTGAAGAACATGATCGGCTTTCCGCCCGGCACGACGGAGACGTTGCGGGGCTCGACCGGAATGCCGCGGGTGCGTGAAACGGCAGCGGCGATAATCTCCCGCAATTCGGGGAGCCCGGGGGTGGGTCCGTAGTGGGTCCAGCCTTCGTCGAGCGCCTTCTTGGCGGCTTCGACGATGTGCGCGGGGGTGGGAAAATCGGGTTCGCCGAGCTCCAAATGAATCACGCTTCGGCCTTGCGCTTCGAGTGCGCGCGCGCGCAGCAGAACGTCAAAAGCCGATTCGACGCCCAGTTGGCCCATGGATGCCGCGAGTCTCACCGATATCCACCGATCCCTTCTGCGAGCTGCCCGCCTTCGGTGGAAAACGGGCGCTCTCGCGTACCCTACTTTAAGACTTCGCACTCCGTTTTTCAACCCCCCAGACGGGCTAGCGAGACGGAAACCGGCGGGATTGGGAATTTAGCGGAGCCTGATCGAGAGGGAAGCGACGAGCTCCACGAAGACACCTCACCTTTATGGCGCCGGATTGCCGGCGAGCGGGACGCTACTCGGATCGACGCAAATCCAAGAGGCCGCTGCCGAACGGTGCTGCGCCGCGTTACTTCAGACTGGCAATGCCGGTCAAGGCGTTGACGTAAGCGGCGTAGCCGTTCTTTTGAGTTCCCCAGATCACCAGCCAGACGGGTTGGGGGAACTTGGCGGAAGCTCCGAGCACGAACGACGGTTTCAGATCCGGATGGCTCTTGGGCCAATCGCCGGCCAAATCCGAAGCAGCCTTAAACGCGGCGTCGGAATCGATATGGAAATCGCTGTTCTGGAAGGGCATGCTGTCGCGGGTGGAACCGCTCCAAGCCTCGGCGCCTCCGGCGGTGACGCCTCTGTGAACGGCCACTCCGTCATCGGCGGCAGCCCAGGTGAAGGTCCGAGCCTGGCGCAGGCTCGGGGAAACGAACACGGCCGTCCACATGGCGGCTTTCCCTTCTTCGTTTTTCACGGTGGAGATCGTCTTGCTTGCCAGAATCAACGGCTGAAGGTCGGTGGCCCAGGTTCGGGCGGGCTTGTACATCTCATAAAAAGCGGTCTGGCCGGTGACCGGTTCCGGCGTTTTGGCAGCCTCTTTCTTGGCTTCCGCCGCTTTGATATCTGCCGCCGTTGGCTCGGGAGCATTCGAACAAGCCGTCCAGGCGAGAACGGCAGCGACCATAGAACCAGTGATGAGAGTCTTCTTGTCCATAAACATCAACCCTATTCTACGCTCCTTTTGTCAAGCAATACATGGGGTTTTCATCGCCTGGTACGAAATTTTCGATGCATCCAGCGGGGCGAACTACTTAGCGGGGGACACGCCACGCAGTCGCTCGAGCGGAGGGATGCGGGTGGCGCGCGCACCGCATTAAAGCAGGGAACTCGTGTCAGGCGAAGGCGCGACCGGGGGGGCGCGCGCGGACGAGGGCGTCCGCCCCACCCAAGAAACGGTTCCGGCGGCCTTGCTGAGGGGTTTTGGGGAGGGACTGGAGGAGCTTTTTGGCTTCGGCGAGACGGACGTGGTGGGTGGCGAGGCGGGCGATTTCCGAGATTGAAAAATCAAATTAAGGGGGAGGGCTGGGCGCGGGAATCGCGCTCGATGTCGTAGCTTTCTCCTTTATTGGCAGCGAGTTGGGTGAGGAGGCCGACCTCTTCGGCGGCACGCTCCACGGGGGTGCGGGGTTTCGAAGAGGCAGATGACGGTTCGTAGGAATGGTTGCAGATCCCGAGGTGGTGCAATGAATGTCGAGCTAAGTCCAACAGCGGCGAAGCGCGGGCCGGATCGCGCGTTGCATAACAGCCGATGCGAGACGGGCGCAGGGAGCGGTCCCGGCGTGGCGGACTGAGAGTCCGATCCACGGGAGCTCCGTGGTTCGACTCCCCGACTATACTGTACTACGCGAGTGGGGGACGGGGGAAGTGGCGAGGGCTGTAAGTGGTTGAAGGGATTGGGCGGGATCTTCTTGCTCGGGCTGTGACCCGATTCCGGCTGCTCGCGCGCGCCCATCGCGTGTTAGGGGGGAACGCAGTTCCACCCCAGCGAAGGCGGGGCCTCGCCCAAGCGCATCGTGCGGGGAATTATCTGCCAGCACCACCCCGCAGCGACCCTCAGTTCGCTGACTCAACACCCTCTTCAGCAGGCGATTTTCGTAGGACCGGGTTCCGGCGAGAGCACGCAGACGGCGCCGGACCGCCCCCGAGATGCACAAATCCGCAGAATCGCCCGGCCTTACCTTACCGCATAATCGAAACCCGCTGCACCTCCAGTTCATACCCTTCGTCGCGAGCGGTTTCGACAGCCATAGTCCGTAGCGCGTCGTCGCCCGCTTCGCGCCCCTTGGCGGCGCTCCAGCGCTTAATCGACTCGGCGCCGACCTCAATCTTCACATGCCATTGTTTCTTCTTAGAGTCCCACTCGACCTCGGCTTGGTTCGCTTGCAACATGGCCACACCCCATTAAAATAGTACCGCCAGCCTGCCGGGAGAGGAGAACCCTGCCCCCGGTGCGATGTGTTGAGATAAGAGGAAACCGACATGAATGGCGCCGAGTGTCTCCTCAGAACCTTGCTGGCCAACCAGGTGGATCTGTGCTTGATGAATCCGGGCACGTCCGAAATGCAGTTTGTTTCGGCGCTCGACCGCGTGCCGCGCATGCGCGGCATTCTCGGGCTGTTCGAAGGCGTCTGTTCCGGCGCGGCGGACGGGTATGCCCGCATGACCGGAAAGCCGGCGGCGACGCTGCTGCACCTCGGACCGGGCTTGGCCAATGCCCTGGCGAACCTCCACAATGCGCGCAAGGCACGCTCCCCGGTGGTCAACATCGTGGGAGAGCATTCCACCCAGCACCTGCGCTACGACGCTCCCCTGACCGCCGATACGGCGGCTTTCGCCCGCCCGGTATCGGGTTGGGTGCGGACACTGGAGCACGCTGCCGCCATGGGGGAAGCGGCATCGGCCGCGGTAGCGGCGGCCCTGGGACCGCCGGGAAAGGTGGCCAGCCTGGTCCTGCCCGCCGATTTTTCCTGGAGCGAAGCTGGAGAGCCGGGTTGTCCCGTTCGCCGGCCTTCGCGGGCTCTGCCGGACGCTGAACGGGTGCGCGACGCCGCGGCCGCGCTAGACTCCGGCTCTGCCGCGCTGCTGCTCAGCGGTTCCGCGCTTGAGGTCCGCGGCCTGCGCGCGGCCGAGCGCGTGCGCACCGTTTGCGGGGTGAGAGTCTTTGCCGACCGGTACGCCGCCCGGATGGCCCGCGGCGGCGACATTCCCGCCGTGGAGCGCCTCCCATATTTTCCCGAGCCGGCGCAGGAGTTGCTGGCCGGGTTCGAGCGCCTGGTCTTGGTAGAAGCCCGCCCGCCGGTCTCGTTTTTTGGCTATCCGGGCCTGAGAAGTTCGCTGGCGTCGGCCGGTTGCGCCTTCGACGTACTCGCATCCGTGGATCAGGACGGTGCGGGCGCGCTGGAGTGCCTGGCCGACGAACTGGGTTCGGGACCGTTGGGAATTGCCGTGCCGTTTCCAGCGCGGCCGGATCTACCGGTCGGCGAGCTGCTCAGCGCAACGGCCGTAGGCAGCGCCGTGGGCGCGCTCCTGCCGGAGGCAGCCATCGTTTCCGACGAGGCGGTATCCTCGAGCGAGGCGATCTGGCCGCGGCTGGCCGGCGCGCGAAGGCACGACCATCTCCCTGTAACGGGCGGAGCGATTGGCCAGGGATTGCCGGTGGCCATGGGCGCCGCGCTGGCCTGCCCCGGCCGCAAAGTCGTGGCGCTCGAAGCCGACGGCAGCGCCATGTACACCCTGCAATCGCTCTGGACCATGGCCCGCGAGCGGTTGGACGTCACCATCGTCATTCTGGCCAACCGTCGTTACCGCATCCTCGATATCGAGATGCGGCGGACCGGCGGCGGTTCGGTGGGGCCGCGCGCCAATCAGATGATTGACCTTACCAACCCGGAGCCGGACTGGATCAAGCTGGCGGAAGGTTTCGGAGTCCAGGCGGCGCGGGCAACCACGGCGGACACATTCATCCGCGAATTCAGCGCGGCCATGCGGGAGCCGGGCCCCAGGTTGATCGAAGCCGTGCTCGACCCGGCGTGACGGCCGGGTGGGACGGACGATCCCCGGCGCACCGCATGGTCAGGTCAGAGCCGCGACCGCTGGGAGTCGTGAAAAATCAAACCAGGAGCTTTGAAAAATCAAATTTCCAGCCGCCGATGAACGCGGGTAACGCCAATAGATCCTTTGATTCCTTCATCGGTGCTCATCGGCGGCTGGAATTCCCCGCTAATTCCCGCTGGGGGCGGGCGTTTGCGCCTTCAGGAATGCATCCACATTACCCTTGTCGATGAGGGTGGCACCCGTATCGACAAACACCGGCACGGGGGATCGCGTGTCTTCGGTCCAGTTCCCTTCCAAAGTCGGCAGCTTGTAGTGATGCACGGTATCCAGGATCAGAGCGCCGAAATGCGCCATGGTATAGGGTTTCTGCGCGATGGTGGCGGCAATCTTCCCCTTCTGTATCCAGGTGAGCGTGTTCGCGTCGGAATCCATGGCGACGATGACCTTGCCGTCCACCTTGTTCCGGTCGAGTACGTCGGCGACCTCCTGACACGCGGTGGCTTCGAGGCAAACGAAAGCGTCCGGCACCGACTTGCCCTTGAGAATCTCTTCGGTGGTATCGAATGCAATGGACGGAGTGCCTTTCACGTCGACGACGCGAACAATCTTGATCTGCGGATGTTCGGCTAGGATGTTCTTGTAGCCCTGAAGCCGCTCGTCGAGGTTATTCTGGCCCGGCATGGTGAACACGACTACGTTCCCCTTGCCGTGCAGGCGATCGGACAGGGTACGGCCGCCCATCAGCCCGGCCTGATAGTTGTTCGTGCCGACAAAAGTCAGACGCTTGCTTCCGGGAACGTCCGCGTCGATGGTGACCACTGGGATGCCTTGCGCGATAGCGGCATCGATGGGGTCTTTCATTAGCGTGGGATCGCCTGCGGAGACAAGGATTCCGGCCGGTTTCTTGGCCACGGCGTCACGGAACGCCTGCACCTCGGCCTGGGCATCGTAGGTGTCGGGGCCAACCGTTTCGGAAGCCACTCCTAAACCGCGCGCCGCGCGGTCGAGCCCGGCGCTGGCTGCCTGCCAATAAGCGAGCTTGGAGTTCAGGACGACCAGGTAATATTTTTCAGTTGCTTCGTGCCGGGAACCGCTGCAGGCGGCAAGCGCCGCAATCAGCGTTGCGGAAGCTAGTGCAGCAAGCGTTTTCTTCATGAAATCCTCCTTGGCAAGAATAGGTATAACGCCTTTCCGTAGCCCGGAGCAAGGGTGTCCGGGTTTCGGAAACGGAAGCTGGCGAACCTCTTTGCGCCGCGGTAGTCCTCTACCACGCACCCGATCCCTTGGCCAAGCGATGCCGGAATGAGCTTCCCCAACGTTTAGACTAGCAGACCGCTGGCGCAAACGCCCAGGGGGACGCGGCCGGCTCACTCCATGGCGATCGGGTGCCGTTGCCGGCGCTACCGTCACATAGGAGGTAACCGACTAGCTCCGAGGAGGTCGCGAAACTCGGGTTGAGTTCGCTTTCAAGCTCATCGGCATACAGCGGGGATGGCGCCCTTGTCTGCCGCGCTGCGCGATTCGAATATGGATCACTCCTGGCGGAGGGCGCTTACGGGATTCACACCGGTGACCTGGCGCGCTGGAATGAAGCAGGCCACGGCGGCCACGGTCAGGAACAATAGGGACACAGCCAGGAATGTGGTCGGGTCGGTCGGCCTGGTGTCATAGAGCATGGCGGAAAGCGAGCGGACCAGCAGGGCCGCGCTGGCCATGCCGACGAGCGTGCCCAGCAACGCCAACGCGAGTCCCTGCCTGACCACCATCCAGACAATGGCGCCAGGTTCCGCGCCCAGGGCCATGCGGATGCCGAGTTCCCGCGCGCGCTCGGTGACGGAAAGCGCCATCACGGCGGCAATCCCGCTGCAACTGATGAGCAGAGCGAGTCCGGCGAATACGGCCATCAGAATCGCCATGACGCGCGGCGGCGCCATGGAATCGTACTCCAGGCGTTCCATGGTTTCCACCCGGTCCACGGCGATGTGCGGATCGATATCGTGGAAGGCGGCACGGAGGAGCGGGGCGACAGCGGCGGGATCGAGCGAGGTTCGCACGATCAGCCAATTGGAAAGACCGGCCTGCTTGGCGGGTTCATAAACCTGGTCCACGGCGGGCCGATCCAGACCGTAATCCTTCACGTCGGCAACGACGCCGACGATTTGGACCCACCGATCGAGGCGTCCGACGCGGATCCGATGGCCGACGGGATTTCCGTTGGGCCAGTGGCGACGCGCCAGAGCCTGATTGACGATGGCTACGGGCGCCTTCTCGTCGTCACGCCCGGTGAATACCCGCCCTTTCACCAGAGGCTGGCGGATGGTATCGAAATAGGCCGGCGAAACAATGCGAAGCGCCGTTTGCGGCTTGGGCTCGTCCTTGGGCACGGGCCGTCCTTCGATTTCGAACTCATCGACGCCGGGCCCGCTGACGATGCCGGCCGGATTGAAGGGAATGCTGGAAGCGAGTGCCGCCGAATCGACGCCGCCCACCGAGCCGATCTTACCGAGCACCGTCTCCATGAGAGCGTCGTACGTGGCCATCGTATACTGCGGAAATCCGGGACTGTACCGCAGGGTGATCAGACGATCGGGCTCGAAACCCGGTTTGACCTGCTGGAGCTTGGCGAAACTGCGAATCATGAGCCCCGCGCCGATGAGCAGGACGAAAGAAACCGCGACCTGCGCCACCACCAGGGCGCCACGCATGCGGTGCCGCGACCGGTTGGCGGTGACGCGCCCGCCGGCCTGTTGGAATGCGCTACCGACCCACTGGCCAACGGAACCGGCTGGCGCAAGGCCGAAGAGAATTCCGGTGGCCAGCGATGCCAGAACGGTGAAAAGAAGAATGGGCCGATCGATATGAACTTCGGCGGCGCGGGCGGTAAAGCGCGCGGCGAATTTCACCAGCATGGCCAGGGCCGCGGGCGCCAGCAGCAAGCCCGACGCTCCGCCCACGGTCGACAGGATCACGCTTTCGGTGAGCAACTGGCGGATGAGGCGGCCGCGGCTGGCGCCGAGCGCGGCACGCACGGCGAATTCGCGTTCGAGTTTGAGGACGCGGGCCAGCAGCAGATTGGCCACGTTGGCGCAGGCGATGAGCAGCACGAAGGAGGCGCCGGCCAGCAGCACCAGAAAGGCGGAGCGTCCGCGCCGGGTCAGGTCGGTCTCGAGCGGGACCACAGCCAACCAATAGCCGTACTTGGGGGGATAATCGGCCGAGTTTGCCCCTTCGACCTGGCCTGCCGCCACGGCAAGGTCCGCCTGCGCCTTTTCGAGGGGCACGCCGGGTTTGAGGCGGGCGAAGGCGGTCATCATGCGGTTGCCCCGGCCGGCGATAAATGCGGCGCTGCTTCGCATCGGGCATTGCGACGTCGGCATATAGACATCGGCTTCGGTAGGATACTGCGGAATGGGCGGCAGCACGCCGAGGACGGTGTGCGGCCGGTTATTCATCTGGAAAACCTTGCCCACGATATTCGGGTCGCCGCTCTGGTGGACCTGCCAGTACTTGTAGCTGAGAATGAGGACGGCGGGCGCATCCGGGCGATCGTCGGCGGCAACGAATGTACGGCCCAGCAGCGGCTTGACTCCCAGCACGTCGAAGAAATTAGCGGAGACCACCGCGGTTTCCACGCGCTCGGCGGTGTCTTTGCCAAACAACAGGAAGCTCATCATGTGATGTTCGACAATGCCGGTCACGGTGTGGTTCCGCCCCCGGTAGTCCTGGAGTTCCTTCACCGAAAACGGCATGTCGTCGATGTGCGCCTGGCGGAGCTGCTGATGCAGGACCACCAGTTGGCCGCCATCGCGATACGGCAGCGGGCGGAGGAGCACCCCATAGACGACGCTGAAGATGGCGGTGGTCGCGCCAATGCCGAGAGCCAGAGTTAGAATCGCCGCGGCCGAAAAGCCGGGATGGAAGATCAGCACGCGAGCGCCGTACCGGATATCCTGCAGCAGCGCTTCCACGATGCGGCCGGCGCGGGCGTCGCGGCAATCTTCCTTGCGCGGCTCGATGCCGCCCAAGCTTAGCACGGCACGGCGGCGGGCCTCGCCGGGATCCATGCCACGGCCGAGGTTCAACTCCGTCTGGCGGTCCAGGTGGTATTCGAGCTCCCGAGCGAGATCGCGCTCGTCGTTGGCGCGATTGGCGAGAAAACGAAAGATAGCGAGAATCCTGCGTCCCATGGTCCCTCCCTCTCAGGCCCCTACAATTCGCGCGACCGCAGCCGACAGGCGAATCCAGTTCTCTTTTTCGTCTGCCAATTGGCGGCGTCCCAGCCGGGTGAGTTGGTAATACCTGGCCTGCCGGTTGTTATCCGATGTCTTCCAGGCCGCGGAAATCCAACCCTGCTCTTCCAGGCGGTGCAGGGCCGGATAGAGCGAGCCCTGATTGACTTTGAGGACATCCTCGGAGATCTGCTGGATGCGCTGCGAGATGCCCCAGCCGTGCATCGGCTCCAGTTCCAGCGTACGGAGAATGAGCAGATCCAGTGTCCCTTGCAGCAGGTCGCTTCTCGTTTTGGGCATAAGAGCCGGTCCTTCAGTTCCCGCCCGGTGATGGCGGCGGGCGGTTCGATGAGGTCCGCCCTCCCTCCTCCAGGCAATCTACAGAAATAATACGGCAACTTCTGTAGATTGTCCAGGGAAGATGGTAACCCGCTTCTCAGGGGAAAGAGATTTTTCCCCAAGGTGGCCGGCCGGTTCTCCCGCGGGCGCGAACCGGGCGCTCTCTCGATGCGACTAAAAACTCGAAAGATATGAATTGACTTTCCGGTACTTGGTCCTTATGCTTGTACCAATATGCTGTCGAACCTCTCCGAAGGTTAGGCAAAGGCTTAGCCAGCCCTGTCTGCGGCAAAGCCAGCGGCATAATTCCATAAGTGGTCATTCAAGAGAGAGGGGAGTTATGCTTTGCAAGCCTTGTGCTCTGAGTGTGCTGTTTTTCTCATTTCTCGGCGCGCTACCGTGCGCGGCGCAAACTGTTCGCGGCACGATCTTAGGCACGGTCACCGATCCTTCGGGCGCCGTTGTCCGCAGAGCTAAAGTTACGGTCAGAGAGGTTTCGACCGGACTTACCCGCTCCGAACTTACCAATGACGAGGGCGAGTATTCCATTCCGCAGCTTCCCGCCGGGCGCTACGACCTGGTAGTGGAAGAGCCCAGTTTCAAAAAGACGGAGAAGACCGGCATCGAGTTACGCGTCGACGACCGCCTGCGCCAGGACGTTACTCTCGCCATGGGACAGGTTTCCGAGGTGGTCATGGTTGCGGCACAAGCCGCCGTCGTAAGCACGGATTCGTCTACTGTCGGCAACGTGGTGGATAACAGGCAGGTCACGGAACTGCCGCTCAACGGGCGCAATTTCCTGCAACTCCAACTGCTGGGGCCGGGTGCGAACACCGGCGTCAAGGGCTCGCAGAACCAGACCCAGGGAGGATCCTTCACCGTCAACGGTGCGCGCGAGCAATCCAATAACTTCCTGCTGGATGGCATGGACAACAACGACCTTGCCATCAACCAGTACGCGGTGGCGATTTCGACCGAGGCGATTCTGGAGTTCAAGGACCAGGTCAGCACTTATTCGGCGGAGTTCGGCCGCAGTCCGGGAGCGCAAATCAACATAGCAACCAAGAGCGGCACCAACCAGATTCACGGCGTGTTGTACGAATATCTGCGCAACGACGATCTGGACGCCAAAAATTTTTTCGACCGTCCCGGCCCGATTCCCGGCTACAAACGCAACCAGTACGGCACGTCCATCGGCGGTCCGATCAAGAAAAACAAGACGTTTTACTTCGGCAATTACGAGGGAACGCGCGTCCGGCAAGGCATAACCAAGGTGGCCACCGAGCCCACCCAGGCGATGAAGACCGGCGATTTTTCGGCCCTCCCCACCCTGATCTACGACCCGTCGTCCCTGCAAACGGGCAACGGAACGGCGGTACGCAATCCATTCCCGGGTAACATCATTCCGACGTCGGATATTTCCCAGGTCGGCACCAATGTGCTATCGCTCTACCCGGCGCCCAACGGCCCCGGAACTTCGACGGCCAACGGCCTCTACACTTCGAGCCCCACCAAGATCGATAATTTCGACCAGTTTACGGTGCGCATGGACCACCGCTTCAACGACAATAACAGCCTTTTCGGCCGCTACAGCTATATCAAGGAATATCGTTTCGACACCTTCGATTCCTTTTGCGCCAGCACCAACAACGTGCCCGGCTTCGGCTGCGACACGCTCAACGGCGGCCAGCAGGCGGTGGCCGATTATGTCCGGCTGCTCGGCCCGACGAAGGTGAACGACGCCCGGGTTTCGTTCACTCGCGTGCGCGGCGGCATTTTCCAGCAGCACGAGGGCGACGACGTTTCGACGCAACTGGGAATTGAAGGCACGTCGCGCAGTCCCAAAGACTTTGGCGTGCCTGTCATCAATGTCACTGGATACGATCACCTGGGCGAGGCCACCAACCTGCCGCAGGACCGGCACGACAATACCTACGAATATGCCGATTCGCTGTCGTGGACGAGCGGCCGGCACACTACCAAGTTCGGGGCCGAGGTCCGGCATTTTCAGGAGAGTTTTCTGTTCGATTCGAGCGCCAGAGGCACTATCAGCTTCACCCCGTTCTACACCGCGCAAGCTTCGGAAACGTCCGCCGGAGTGGTCAACGCGATCACGGGAACCGGCAACGCCATCGCCGACCTGCTGCTGGGCGACGCCGATACATCGAGTGTCAGCCGGTCATTCGCGGGGATTAACGCCAACACCGTGGCGGGTCTTCGCCAGACGTCCACCAACCTGTTCGCGCAGGACGATTTTCGCGTGCTGCCGAACCTGACGCTGAATCTCGGAATTCGCTGGGAATATAACGCGCCCACCACCGACAAGTACGACCACCTGGCGACCTTCGATCCAACTTATCCCAACAGCACGCCGCTGCCGTACCTCCGCATCTCCACGCCGCAGACGCCCAACATCTACAACGCGTCGAAGCGGGAATTCGCGCCGCGCCTGGGTTTGGCCTGGACGCCGTTCGGGCCGAAGACCGTGATTCGCGGCGGCTACGGCGTTTTCTGGGACGTCAAGATTCTCAATATCATCCTCAACTCCAACCTGACCGCGCCGTTCCTTACGGCCTACAGCTACAACCAGAGCACCACCGGCATTCCGAACATCAATCTGGCAAACCCCTACGGCGGCACCGTCACGCCCGCCTTTCCCAGCGCTTCCTGGGTGGAAAATCCCTTCCGCGACGGTTATATGCAGCAGTGGAACGTCAACGTGCAACACCAGCTCAGCTCGACCATGGGCTTCACGCTGGGATACGTGGGATCGAAGGGCACCCACCTGGACCGCGCTTACGATTACAACGAACCGGCGCCCACGGCATCCTTCACGCAAGCGTTGCGCAAATACCCGGAGTACGCGTCGATCAGCGTCCGGTCGCCCTCGGCGTCTTCAATTTACGACTCCTTGCAGGCCAGCTACCAGAAGAACTTCTCGCACGGGCTGCAATTGCTGGCCGCGTATACCTTTTCGAAATCGATTGACGATTCGTCGTTGTGGAACGGATCGGTGGTGGATGTTACTAACTTCCGCCTGGAGCGCGGTCTCTCGACTTTCGACACTCGCAACCGCTTCATTGCCAGTTACACCTACGACTTACCGTACGGCCATGGACGGCCGTTCGGAGGCAAGAGTTCGAGCCTGGTGAACATTTTATTCGGCGAATGGCAAACCAACGGCATCGTCACGGCTCAATCCGGAAACCCGCTCGATCCCACCACTGGGTTGCAGCTTTCGGGTACCCAGACCGGCACGCGGCCAGACGTGACGTGCAATCCCAATGCATTCAACCACGACCCGGCGGAATGGTTCAACGTCTCCTGCTTCTCCGACAGCTTTCTCGGGCGCTACGGCAGTGCCGGCCGCGACATCATCATCGGGCCGCCCACGCACGACTTCGATTTTTCCATGCTGAAGCGCTTCCCGCTGGGTCGAGAAGAACGCTACCTGCAATTCCGCGGGGAGATTTTCAACCTGTTCAACCATCCGAACTTCGACAACCCGAGCGTGACGGAGACGAGTTCGACCTTCGGCAAGATCACTTCGGCGGGAGTGCAGGATTCGCGAGCCAGCTCGCGGCAGATCCAGTTCGCCCTACGAATGGTCTTCTGATACCTTTTGCCCAATGAGACCAATTCGCCTTCTACCCTTTGCCCTGGCCGCCGCGGCGGTAGCTCTGTGCTGGCGCGGCGCACTGGTGGGCCAGACCAAGCCGGCCGCGCCGCAGCCATTCCGGGTGCTGGAGTCGACCATTCCAGAGATGCGGACGGCGATGGAGCAGAAGCGGCTCACCTCGCGCCAACTGGTGACGCTCTTTCTGGCCCGCATCGGCATGTACGAAGACAAGCTCCACTGCATCATCACGGTCAACCCGCATGTGTTGGAAGAAGCCGATGAGCGCGACCGCGAACGGGCCGAGGGGCACGTTCGCGGCCCACTGCACGGGATTCCCATCGCTCTCAAGGACAACGTGCTCACCCACGATATCGTCACCACCGGCGGCGCGCTGGCCTTCGACGGGTATGTTCCGCCCTATGACGCCACGCTGGTGAAAAACCTGCGCGACGCGGGAGCGGTGATCATCGCCAAGACCGGCCTTTCGGAGTTGGCCAACTGGGTCGCCGGCGCGCCTACTCCCATGCCGGGCAACTATAACGCCATCCGCGGTTTTGGTTTCAACCCCTACGACCCGCGGCGCGATCCGCGCGAAGGCTCTTTCGACGGCCGTCCGGCGCTGCAAACCGGCGGTTCGAGTTCCGGCGTGGGTACGGCTGCAAGTTTCTGGGCGGGCAATGTGGGCTCCGAGACATCAGGCTCGATTCTGAGCCCATCGAACCAGAATATGCTAGCCGCGGTGAAACCGACCGTGGGCCGCATCAGCCGCTACGGCGTGATCCCTATCACCGCCGACCAGGATACCGCCGGCCCGATGGCCCGCACCGTGACCGACGCCGCGATCATGCTGGGCGCGCTCGAGAGCCCCGCACCCGACCCCAACGACGCCGCCACCAAGAAGTGCACGCCGCCGCCCGGCCGCGATTATACGCAGTTTCTCATAGCCGATGGCTTGAAAGGTGTCCGCATCGGCATCCCCCGCGCCTATTACTACGATCATGCCGATTTGCCAGGCGGACACGGCCGCGGCGGGCGCGGAGGCGGCGGTTTCGGCAACGGCCTCACGCCGGAACAGACGCGCGTCATGACCGAAGCGATCGCGATTCTCAGCCAGCAAGGAGCCGAGATCGTGGATCCGGCCAACATCCCGAGTATCGTGAGCCAGGACCCCTCCCAGAATTTTGCGCTTTGGGGACAGTGCTCCGGCGTGAACAACTCCAAGGGTAAGGACAGCGATTGTTCCGTGGTGTTGAAGTACGGCATGAAGCGCGACTTCAACGCCTGGCTGGCGTCGCTGGCGGCTTCGGCGCCGATCCGCACCCTCACCGAGCTGCGCGAATGGAACCTCACTCACACCGTGGCCGGTGCCATCAAATACGGACAGTCGCAACTGGATATTTCCGATGAGATGGACGTGGAACGCGACCGCGCGCGGTACGAAGCCGACCGCGCCAAAGACATTCGGCTGGCCGCTACCGAGGGCATCGACGCGGTCATGAAGGCCGACCGCCTGGACGCGTTGCTGTTCCCCGGAGCAAGCGGCGCGGCGATTGCCGCCCGGCCCGGGTACCCGACGGTAATTGTGCCCTTCGGGATGGTGCCCGACGCCCCCACGCCTCCATTCCCGCCCGGTTTCGACGCCAAGCCCCAGCCGTTTGGAGTGGCGTTCACCGGGATGGCGTGCAGCGAACCGAAGTTGCTCGAAATGGCTTACGCGTTCGAACAGGCGACCAAGCGAAGGGTGGCACCGCCATCGGTGCCGTAGGCCTCAAAACCGCGGCCGGCTCACACCAGCTTGCACAATATCTGGCCCGTTTTCACGGTTTCCCCGAGCGTCACGAGGACTTCCTCCACGACGCCGTCCAGCGGCGCGCCGATCGTGTTCTGCATCTTCATCGCCTCGATCGTCGCCACCGGATCGTCCTGCCGGATCCTTTGCCGCGGCGAAACCTCGATGGATACCACCACGCCCGCAATGGGGCTGCGGCAGATCCGGTCCTCCGGCATGGTATCGGGCAGATGGGGCGGCTCCAGCACCGACTCCGGCACCTCGGCTGGCTGGTCCTCCAGTGGACCGGTGGCCTCCGGTTCCGGGAGGAGTTCCACGGCCACGTCATAGCTCCTGTCCTCAAGCGTGATGCGAAGTCTCACGTTCCTCCTCCTTGCGGGCCGCTTGGGCGCGAACCCGGCTTTGGCGGCCAGCAGCCGCGCGTGGCCGGATTCCAGATACGGCCGCCATTTTTCCAACTCGCCCCGGAAGCTCGCTTCCGCCGGGTTGATTTCCAGAATGCGGAAGCGGCTACCAACCAGCGCAACGATGGCGGCCGCGATCAGGACCCGGTGCCGTTCGCCGATCTCCGGCCGCCTCTCGAGTTCAGTTTCGATCTCCGTGACGGGCGCCATCGTGCCGCCTATAGCGGAATGTTTCCGTGCTTCTTGGTCGGGCGCGGCCGGCGCTTGGTGTGCAACTCGTCGAGAGCGGCCGCCAGGCAACCGCGCGTCTCGGCCGGTTCGATGATGTCGTCGGCCAGTCGCGCGCCCGCCGCCACGTACGGGGTCGCGAAGGTTTCGCGGTATTCGTCGATCAGTTCCCGCCGCCGCGCGTCCTGGTCGTCCGCCCCGGCAATCTCCCGGCGGAACACGATTTCGGCCGCGCCCTCGGCACCCATCACGGCGATTTCGGCGCTGGGCCACGCAAACACCTGGTCCGCCCCCAGCTCTTTCGAACACATGGCAATGTAGCCGCCCCCGAACGCTTTGCGCACCACCACAGTCAGCTTGGGCACAGTGGCCGAGGAGTAGGCGAACAACAGCTTGGCCCCGTGGCGAATGATGCCGCCGTGTTCCTGGTCGATGCCGGGAAGGAAACCGGGCACGTCCACCAGCGTCACCAGCGGGATGTTGAACGCGTCGCAGAAACGGATGAACCGCGCGCCCTTATCGGAAGCGTCTATGTCGAGCGCGCCCGCCAGCACACTGGGCTGGTTGGCGATGATCCCGACGGTTCGCCCCACGATCCGCCCGAAGCCGATCACCAGGTTCCTGGCGAACTCTTTCTGCACCTCCAGAAAATCCCCCCGGTCGGCGATGCGGGTGATGATCTCCCGCATATCGTAAGGCATCTTGGAGTCGTCCGGCACGATGTCGTTCAGCGACTCGTCGTACATGTGGCGCTTGTCGGGATCCGCGCGCGGCGGATCCTCCAGGTTGTTGGACGGAAGAAAGGAGAGCAGGCGTTTGCAGATTTTGACGGCTTCCACGTCGTTTTCCGCGATGAAATGAACCACCCCGTTCTTCGTCTGCGCGCGGGCGCCGCCGAGCTGCTCGGCCGTGATCACCTCGTTGGTGACCTGCTTGATGACCGCCGGTCCGGTAATGAACATGTACGCGTAGCTGGTCTGAATGATGAAATCGGTGAGGGCGGGCGAGTAGGCCGCGCCTCCCGCGCAAGGGCCGCAGATCAGCGAAATCTGCGGCACCACGCCGGACAGCATCACGTTGTGATGGAACACGCGGGCGTACCCGGCCAGGCTGCCAACGCCCTCCTGCACCCGCGCCCCGCCAGAATCGTTGACGAACAGGAAGGGCGTGCCGGTATCGAGCGAATGGCGCATGGCGTCGGCGATCTTGATGCCGTGAACCTCGCCCGCCGAGCCACCGGCCACGGTGAAATCCTGGCTGGCGATGTGTACCGTCCTGCCGGCGACCTTGCCGAAACCGGTTATTACGCCATCGGCCGGCAATGGCTTGTCGGCCATACCGAACAGCACCGCCCGGTGTTGCGCAAACAGCCCCGCTTCCTGAAACGTCTCGCGGTCCAGCAACAGGGCCACGCGCTCGCGCGCCGTGAGCTTGCCGTCCTGGTGCTGTTTGGCGGCCCGCTCCGCGCCGCCGCCGGCACGCACCCGCTCCCGGGCCTTTTGCAGCGCCGCAATATTGTCCTTTTGAGTTTTGGTGGCCGTCATAGGATACACAAACCTTAAATGCCTATTCTAGGCTCTGGCGAGGCCGCGCGCTTGCCTGGCCGGGCATTAGCCGAAAATGCCGCAGCAACCGACCGCACGTCATGCCACAGGGTCCAAGCCGCACGTGTCAGAAACTGTGAAAAAATCACAAGTCGCAGGCGGAACCGCCTGCGCCACCAATACCAAAGCAAGTGCAGCGTTTTAGATGGTGGGGCAGGCGGTTCCACCTGCCCAGCGCGTTTCGGCGGGAGCGGTTACCGCTCGCTGGGGCGCTGATTACCTGGCAGCCGTTCGCAGTCTGCCCAATGCACCAAGCGCGAGCGCCGGTTTAGTAGGGCGGACGCCCGCGTCCGCGCGCGACCTCCTGGTCGCGCATCGCTGGCGGTAGGGGCTTGATGATATGTGGCGAAAAGCCGGGCCCCTGCGGGACGCGCGCAGACGAGGGCGATTCCCCCATCGTTTTTTGCGGCGGCTTAGTTGCTACATGCCATAATCGCGGTATGGAAATTTCCTCGCACGGTTCGGCGCGGACTCCGCCCGCGAGGCTGCCGTGACGGCGCCCGCCCCTTCCGCCCCGCATCCGGCGCCGCCCTCGCGATCCCGTTCCGCGGCATTGCGGCTGGGGCGTTTTGCGCGCTCTCATGCCGCCGGGCCCCTGCTGGTATTTCTTCTCTGCTGCGCCTTCTGCTGGAAGCTGACGCTTTCTTCCCAATACACCTGGCTCGACAGCCCGGACACCATTCGCATGGACACGCCGCGGTTGCAGTTTGAGCGCACCGCCTGGCATGGCCGCGAGTTTCCTCTCTGGGACCCTCACCTATGGTGCGGCCAACCGTTTTTGGGCGAGATCGTAGGCGCCGCCTGCCCCTTGAACTGGCCGCTGTTTCGGCTGCGCCTGCATGGAGAAGATCGCCTTACGCTCGGCCTGTTGAATTGGTATTGGGTGTACCTTCATTTCCTGGCGGCTCTGTTTGCGTACTGGCTTTGCCGCGACCTGGAGGCTTCGCGGATGGCCTCTCTGCTCGGCGGGCTGGTGTTTTCCTTCGCCGGTTTTTCCGGTCTGTTGCGCTGGCCCGAAGTGTTGACCGGGCTCTTGATGGCGCCGCTGGTTCTGCTGTTTCTGCTGCGCGCGGTGCGCGGGCGCCGGCCCTGGTCCTCCGCGGCGCTTTCGGGCATGTTTCTCGGGCTCGCCTGGCTGAGCGGCCACCACGAGGTGCCCATCTATCTTTCCTTCACGGTGGCGGCTCTCTGGCTTTACGATTGCGCTTCCCGCGCCGCCGGCCGCCTCCGGTCCGCCGCGCTGGCCGGCGTCACCGCGGTGACCGCCATTCTGACCAGCGGTTTTCAAACCATACCTGGCTACGAGTACGCCAAGCTGGCGGTTCGCTGGACCGGCGCGGATCACCCGCAAACCTGGAAGGAGGCTATCCCCTATGAGGTACACGCGCAGTATTCGCTGGCTCCTTCCTCTCTGGCCGACCTGGTGCTGCCCTGGTTCGGCGTGCACACGGACGCGTTTATGGGGATCGTGTTGCTCTCGCTCGCCGCCCTCGCCGTCTGTCTCCGCTGGCGGGAACAGTCGGTGCGTTGGCTGGTGTCGATCTCGGTGGCGGGCTTTCTGCTTGCGCTGGGTGGATGGAACCTGTTTCATGGCGTGATGTACGCGGCGCTCCCCCTGTTCGGTAAAGCGCGCAGCCCTTACCGGTTCCTGTCCATTTTCCTGCTCGGCGCGGCTCCTCTGGCAGCCCTGGGCGTGGACGCCCTACGGACTCACGGCAGCTCTCCGGCACTGCGGTTCGCCGGCCGTATTCTCCTCGCTTTCGGCGCGGGAGTATGGGTGCTGGGGTTGGTTTCTCCCGCACTCCACACTCCCGGGCCGAACGATTTCCTTTACTTCGCCGCGCTGGTGTCCTTGCTGTTCGGTGCGCTGCTGGTGGCGCGCCAACGGGGCGCCGTGTCCGGCCGATGGATCGGTCTGGCGGCATTCGGCCTGGTTTTCATGGAACTTGCGGGCGTAAGCAATGGCATTTACCTGGACCGCAACCCAGGCCAGCGCCAGAGCTTTCTCCCCGAATTGACCCGCTTCCACGCGGCCGCCAATTTCCTGCGTACCCAGCCCGGACCGGTTCGCGTGGATGCAACCGATGCCACCGACGCCTTCAATTTCGGCGAATGGGAAGGGCTGGATACGCTTTACGGATTCGGCGCCGGCGTCACCAGCAACCTCATCTCGATGAACTGGCCTACCGTGCCAGTGCAGAACCTGTTGGGCGTAGGCTATTCGTTTTCGAAGCACGATCCGCGGCCGGATCAGCAGCTCGTATTTCACGATTCCTCCGGGTTCAATATTTACAAGAACCTGAACGCCTTTCCGCGGGCGTGGGTCGTGCATCAGGCCGTGCGCGCTTCGTCGCTCGAGACGTTAAACGCCCGCACGCTCGATCCCGCCTTCGATGCCCGCCGCTCGGTTCTATTGCTCGATCCCCCGCCGGCCCTCGAATCCTGTGTTGACAGCGATCCGGCGCGGGTGGACTGGCGAACTTCCAATACCGTAGGCCTTTCGGCGCACCCTACCTGCCGCGGTATGTTGATCCTTTCCGATACCTGGTACCCCGGCTGGGAAGCCACCGTGGATGGCCGCAAGGTCCCGATCTACCAAGCCTATTCCGCGCTGCGGGGCGTGGTGCTTGAGGCCGGGTTCCATCGTATCGAGTTTCGGTATCGGCCGGCTTCCGCGCTGATCGGCGGCTTAATGTCCATGATTGGAATTCTGAGCGCCTGCGGGGTAGCCGTCTGGGAGCGGCGGCGGGTGAAGTAGCCGACGCGGGCGGGCTTGTACCATGACCAGGAGATCCGGTGCCAATCAGCAACCGCTTGCTGACGCGCGCGCTTCGGTTACGAGCACCGCCTGTTTCCAGTCACTTACCGAGCCGCGACCGTGAGGGAGCGGTTGCCAGGGCAGATTGGACCCTCTCTCAAATCGCCTCCAGTTCCTCTTCCAGCATCTGCTTTTGCGCCAAACTGGCGTATTGGCCGCCCAGGGCGACCAAGTCTGCGTGGGTGCCTTGCTCGACAACGCGGCCTTTTTCGAGCACCACGATGCGGCCGGCCTGGCGGACGGTGGAGACGCGATGGGAGATCAGAATCACGGTGCGGCCGCGCATCACCCCGGCCAGGTGGGTGAGAATGCGCTCCTCGGTCATCGTATCGACGCTCGAAAGGGCGTCGTCCAGAATCAGGATGCGCGGGTCTCGCAGCAGGGCGCGGGCGATGGCCGTGCGCTGCTTCTGGCCGCCGGATAAAGTGATGCCGCGCTCACCCACCACGGTATCGTAGCCGTCCGGGAAAGCTTCGATGTCGCCGGAGATGCCGGCCATTTCAGCGGCGCGGCGGATCTCGGCGGCGGTGGCGTGCTCCACACCAAAGGCGATGTTTTCGCCGATGGTGGCGCTGAACAGAAAGGTCTCTCCGGGTACGAAGCCGATGGCGCGGCGGACCGAGGCCGGGTCGAGGGTGCGCAAATCCTGACCGTCGATCTCGACCGTTCCTTCGGTTGGGTCGAGCAAACGGGCCACCAGGTTCACCAGCGTGCTCTTGCCGCAACCGGTGGGCCCGACTACGGCCAAGGTGGTGCCGGCTTCCACGGTCAGGTCGATTTCGTCGAGGGCGCGCGCACCGTCATATTCCACCACCACGCGGCGAAAGCGGATCTCGCCATGCACTGGCGAGGCCAGTTCCTTGCCGCCATGGGCGAGGGAGGGCCGCTGGTCCAGAATCTGGTTGATGCGGTCGAGCGAGGCGGTGCCGCGCTGGATCAGGTTCACCACCCAGCCCAGCGCAATCATGGGCCACACCAGCATGCCCATGTAGGTATTGAACATGACGAAACTGCCGATCGAAATGCGGCCGGCCAGCACCTGTTCGCCGCCGAACCACAGCACGGCCAGAAAGGTCACACCCACCAGCGTCTCCAGGAGCGGCTCGAAAACCCCCTGGATTCTGACCAGCGCCAGGTTTTGCGCGATGTACTTGCGATTGAGCGTTTCGAAACCGGCAATTTCGGCGCGCTCCTGCACGAAGGCGCGCACCATGCGCACGCCGGCCAGGTTTTCCTGGACGCGGCTGGAAATATCGGAAAAGACTTCCTGGATGCGTTCGAAGCGGCGGTGAATGGCGCCGCCGAACAGGATCACGGCCAGGCTGACGAGCGGGGCCGGGGCGAGCGAGCACAGCGCCAGGCGCCAATCGGCGCGCAGCATGATGGCGATGGCCAGGACAAAGGTGAGGCCGGTTTCGAAGCAGTACATGACGCCCGGACCGAGCATCATGCGGACGGCGTTCAGGTCGTTGGTGGCGCGCGCCATGATATCGCCGGTGCGGGTGCGGGCGAAGTAATCCGGAGACAGACCCACCAGGCGCCCGAACAAGTCGTTGCGGAGGTCGTATTCGATATCGCGGGAGACGCCGATCAGGATGACGCGCATCCAGAACTGGAACAGCCCCTTCCCCGCGGCCAACGCCAACAGGTAGAAAGCGAAGCGGACAAAGGCGCTGCCGGCGCGGCCGGCAAGGGCGTCGATGGCGGCGCGAATCATGAGCGGTTGCCCGGCCTGCGCCAGATCTTTCAGCACCAGGCAGAAGCCGCCCAGGGCCATAGCCTTGCGGTAGCGCCACAGATAGGGCCCGACCGTCGCCAGCGACTTCCACATGCTACATCCCGACGGCGGCCGCGAAAGTCTTCGTCCACTCGGCGAGCACGATCTTGCGGGCCTGCCGGTTGTGCCACCAGGCGGACGCGGTGAAGTACTGGTCGCGCGCCGCCACCACACGCATGGCCGGGGCATAGCCGATGCCTCGTTCCGCGGCGCGAAATATTCTAGCCGAGCGGCCGGTGTGGTAATCGCTGGTGACCAGCAGAAACGAGTGGACGTTGCGGCGGCGGAGCTCGGGCAGCACCACCTGGGCCTCTTCCGCGGTGGAATTCGTGCGGCAGGGCAGCGGGACGAACCAGGCGGCGGGGAACCCTTCGCGGGTAATGAAAGCGATCGCCATGTCGGATTCCAGATAGCCGTAATTGTCGTCGGTCCCATCCACCAGAACGTAGGACACGTAGCCCTGGCGGACGAGGTCGGCGGCTTTCTCGATGCGGTGTCCGTACCCGTCGCCCGCCAGCACAACCGCCATCTCGGCCTTTGCCGGGCCGTCGTCGTGAATCAACAGGCGGCCGATGGCGGCCAGCCAGGCGTCTCTGCACAGGTAGAGAGCGAACACAGCGAGCACGAAACCAAGGAGGAAATATCGCCGCCGCGGCAAGTGCTATTTCTCGTCCGTGGAATTTTTCTGGTCGAGATTGCCGACCGTTTTCAGGCGCTGGTAGAGGCGCTCCACTTCGGCTTCATCCTCGGGGAGGAGAATGCGATAGCGGGGCGGCATGACGGGCGGCTTTTCGTTGCTGTCAGTCAATACTTCACCCCAATATTGGCGGTAAGGAACGCCATCGATGAGGGCGTCGCGGGAGAGGCGGCGGCATTGGCGCAGCAGCGCGTTGCAGGAATCCAGATCGCCGGGATAGACCACGAACAGGCGGGAGTCGTCAAAAAGGGTGATGCCTAAAATCAGCGGCGAAATCCATCCGGTGCGGTCCACGCGGCGGATATCCATCCACGGGATCACCCGGTGGCCGATCTTCAGGTGAGCATCGCGAATCTCGATCGCGGGCCGCAAAGCCATGAAAAATAACGCCGCGGCGGTCAACACGAAGAGCGCGCAAGGCAACAGTGCCAGGACCGTGGCGGCTACCGATTCCGGGGCGCGATACCACGCATACCAGGCGGATGCCAGAGCCAACACTACGGCGTGGATGCCAAACCAAAAGTAGTAGCGTGCCGGTTGGTATCGACTCATGTAGACGCCCGTTATTTTTAGACTACTCCGCTGCGAGCGTAGCGTCAATTGGGGAAACAGGGGGCGGGGTTCTTTTGCCCGCGATTCGACGGCAGGCTTAGGTCCCTGCTGGCGTTGTCTCGCTGGAACAGGCAGGCGCGTGAGGAGTTGAAGGGGGTTGTGCGGCGGGGCGCGGGGCTCTATGCTGGCGGAGGGGTATCGTTCATGACGGAAACCAACCGCCGCAGTTTTCTGGGAGCCGCAATTGCGACGGCGGCGTCTTACGGACGGATCCAGGGCGCCAACGACCGGCTTCGGTTCGGCGCTATAGGCACCGGGGAACGGGGTCAATACCTGCTGAGCAACGTGGCCAGCCTGGAGAATAATGAGCTTGTGGCCGTGTGCGATGTCTACCAGCCGCACCTGCTGCGCGCCAAGGGCCGCTTCGGCGCCGCTGCGCGCGAGTACTCCGATCACCGGGAGTTGCTCGACCGCAAGGATGTGGACGCGGTAATCGTCGCCACGCCGGACCACTGGCACGTCCCCGTCACCATCGACGCGGTACGCGCGGGCAAGGACGTTTATTGTGAAAAACCGGTCACCCATACGCTGGCCGAGGGCGACCCTTTAATTGCCGCCGTGCGCGAATCGAAGCGGGTGGTGCAGACGGGCACTCAGCAGCGCAGTTGGGAGCACTTCATGCATGCCAAGGAGTTGATTGCCAATGGCACGCTGGGGCAGGTAACGCTGATCCACACCTATTGGTATCAGAATCACATCGCCAACCAGACGGCGGGACCGGCTATCGATCTTTCCAAGCTGGACTGGAAGCGGTTCCTGGGAACGGCCTCGGACCGGCCCTTCGATGCCGATCAATATGCTCACTGGCGCTGGTATTGGGATTTCGGCGGGGGCGCCATGACCGATCTGTTCGTCCACTGGGTGGATGTAGCGCACTGGTTCATGGGCGAGGACACACCTACGCGCGCCACCGCCACGGGGGTGAAGGCCCTGCTGCAGCAGCGGCAAACGCCGGATACGATGAGCGCCGCGCTAGCCTATCCCAAGGCGCTGGTGGAGTTCGACAGCGCGCTGCTGGGTTACCTGGAAGGCGGCGGGCTGATGATTCGCGGCACCAAGGCGGCCATGCGGTTGCACCGCAGCGGGTTTGAAGTGTACGCCGAAGTGCCGCGCTACACCGAAGCCTTCACCACGCCGCCGCCCATATTGAAGGAGACGTCGCCACGGGATGGCGGGCTGGACCACATGAAGAATTTCATCGATTGCGTGCGTTCCCGCAATACGCCGACGGCTCCGGTCGAGGTTGGCGTAGCCGCGGCGCGGGCCGGGCACGTGGCCAACCTGGCGCTGCGCGGCACCGGCGCGTGGATGGCCAACGGGCAGGGATAGAGGGCTGGTGGGACAGGCGATCGTGTTTTGTCGTCTGTCGGGCTGTTGCGGCTTGGCTAGAGCCTGACGGGAGGTCCAGCCCGGGAGTTTGACCGATCCGGGAATTTCGCAATTTAGGCGCGGCAACCGCTCCCTTGCGGTCGCGGTCCGGTTACGTGCATCGCGTGTTTTCTGCGCGATTCAGGGGTTAACAGACGTTCATCATTTCGCTCTCGATTTCTTCTTGACACCGCAAACATTCGGGCGGTACCTTGAGATCGGGTGGATGTGACGTGTTTTCTGCTGTATCCACCCGATTGGCATGGATCCTCGGTAGGCGAGGCGTCCGCGCGGCAAACAGGCCACTGCCCTCCGGCGTCGAAAGATGTTCGTCAGGGTCGACCAGGGACTCCCGAGTTAAGGGTTTCCCTAACGTGGCTGAGGTCTTCGGATCTCTCACGGCGCGCGGTGCTGAAGCTTGGACCTGTGGGGGAATCCGTCAGCAATCGCTCGCGATAGTTGGCCATTTCTTCCGCCGGGGGAAATGGTTTTTTTATTTCCCTCCAGCTTCGAACTCGTCTCCAGAAAGGTATATGGAACCGAACGACGATAAGCCTCCTAGTACGGAGGATACGGCACGGAAGTTCCGGCGGTAAACCGATAGGCAGTCAGCTATCGCCTTCCCCGCCGCGACTTCCTAAGATGTTGCGGTGGTGAATGCGAAGGGCTGACGGCCAGCGCTCTGGTTCCCGGAGCGTGTAACCTCTCCCCCTTCGACATCTCCAACTAATGTTTACGTCGGCTTGCGGCTAAGCAAAAGTGCTGCCAGCTTTAGCTCCTGCGGTGTGTGACACGCGCGGGCGGAAAAGGAGGTGTGGCGATGAATAGCAAATTGGTAATGGCGCCCGCGTCCGGCCTGGAAGCGGAAGTGCTGCCGGTCCGCGGGCGAGTAGTAAAGTCCAAGTGGGCGCGTAATCTGCTGACCTTCCTGATGGTGTTCGGTCCCGGACTGATCGTGATGGTGGCGGATAACGATGCTGGGGCGGTATCGACTTACAGCCAGGCCGGCGCGCAATACGGCATTCATTTATTGTGGATAGTTCTGCTCTTATTGCCGGTCACTTACTTTATTCAGGAAATGGTTGTAAGGTTGGGAATCGCTACCGGCAAGGGCCACGCCGCCATGATTTACCAGCGATTCGGGAAGTGGTGGGGGCGCTTCTCGCTGATCGACCTGGAGTTGGTCAACTTTCTGACTCTGGTTACCGAGTTTGCCGCCATCGATCTGGCGTTGAACAAGATGGGGGTAGACCCACGGATGGGCGTGCCGCTGGTTGCCGCCGGCCTGGTTCTGATTGCGGTGACCGGCAGCTATCGCCGCTGGGAGCGCATCGTGGTTTTCCTCTGCCTGTTGGATTTTGCCTGGTTTGCGATCGCGTTCCAGTCGCATCCGCCGGTGCGGCAGATCGTGCGCGCGTCGCTGATTCCCGGGATGCCCGCGGGCGGGCTGACCCCGGAGCTGATGTTCCTGATCATCGCTATCGTGGGAACTACGATTGCACCGTGGCAACTCTTCTTCCAGCAGAGCTGCGTGGCCGACAAGCGCCTCCGATTTGCCGATATGAAGTGGGCGAGGCTGGACACTTTCCTTGGCGCTTGCATCACCATCACCGTGGCCGGTTGCATGATGATCGCCGGCAACGCTTCCCGCCTTCATGGATTTACTTTTGCCGATCCGGCACAGATGGCCGTGGACATCGGCACCTTCACCAACGCCTTTTTCAAGCACGCGATTCTGCTGATGATGATCAATGCGGCGGTGCTGGGCACAACGGCGATCTCGCTATCGAGCGCGTGGGCTTACGGCGAGATACGCGGCTGGCCGCACAGTCTGCAGCTTCCGGTACGCCAGGCGCCGGGTTTCTACGTGGTTTACCTGGCGTCGGTGGTCGCCGCCGCGGGGCTGGTGCTGATTCCCCGCGCGCCGCTGCAACTGATCATTCTGGGCGTACAAGTGCTGGCGGGGGTGATGTTGCCTTCGGCCATCATCTTCCTGCAACTATTACTCAACGATAAGGAACTTCTGGGCGGCTACGCTAACAAGCCCTGGAACAACTGGGTGAATTGGACCATCATCATCGTCCTGTTCGCTTTGTCTCTAATTTTGGCTGCGCAGGTTGCGGCCCCGAACCTTTTCCCGGCCGCATCGTAGGGCGGGCTTTCGAAGGAGAAACGAACATGGCGACAATGACGAATACAATCGAGATCGACCGGATCACCGACCATTTCGTAGTGATCCACCCGCTGGACGATGTGCCGGAAGCGAAGGTCGATACCGAGAATCTAGGGCCCATGAGGATGACCCTGGCTGTGCGCCTTTCGCTGCTCAGCCTGCGGGCGTACCTCGCCTTGATGATGCTCCTGGTCTTTTATCACGTGCTGGACCTGGCCGGACTTTTCGGCCATCGCGCGTAAGACATTAGGAAAGAGCCCGCGCGCCGACGCCCCAAGGCCGGGTGTACTCAATCGACGGAGACGGGAATCATGATCTTATAATGGTGTTGAGGGTGAAGAAGAAACCCGATGAAGAATATTTTTGTCGGCAACTTGGGTATTCAGGCAACCGAGGAATCCGTCCGTGAGCTGTTTTCAAGTTATGGCGACGTGGATGGTGTCCACCTGGAAGTGGACCGGAACACCGGCGGAACGCGTGGGTTTGCGTTTGTGGAGATGTCATCGGAGTCCGATGCCAATCGGGCGATCGCGCAGTTGAATGGCGTCGAGCTCAAGGGCAGGGCCTTGACCGTGAACGAGGCCAGACCGAAAGCGTGGCAGGGCGTCCCACGAATGCGGCCCGTGGAGGTTCCGGCGCCGCCATCCGCCGACGAGACTCGTACCCATGGGCTCGACACCGGCGGCGCCAAAATTCAAATCGCCGCGACGGGAGCGCACACGTTCGACCTCGACGCCATCGAAAATCGTACGGTCGATATCGGGGGCATTGAGGCGCACGCAGTCGACCTCGATGGCATTGTCACCGTGACCGCCCGCGCGATTGAAATATTCGGCACCCGCGAGAAGGCGATCCGATGGCTTCGTACGCCGTTACCCCCCCTTTCCGACAGGACGCCGCTCTCCATGCTGAATACGGCTGAGGGAATCGAGCGCATTGAAGAAGTTCTCGGCAGGATCGAACAGGGCGTCTGGTAGTCAATGCTGGTGTACCGGATCGGGAGCAGCCGGTACCCTGCGAACGACGGAAACGGCGCAGCCCAGTACGGGGGCCGGTGGAATCATAAGGGCGTTCCTGTCATCTATGCAGCCGAGAGCCGCGCGTTGTGCGCACTGGAGATTCTTGCCTCGGGCCGCGAGCTTGCAAACGACTACATCTCGATTCCTATCGAGGTGCCGGACGATATACCTTGCCGGATTTTGCGGGCTACGGAGCTTCCAGAAGGATGGAATGCGGCCGAGCACGGAAACAGCACGCGCGAACTGGGTACAGCCTGGGCTGACTCAAACGAGACGGTTGTGCTTGTCGTTCCCTCTGCCGTGCTCCCTCGCGAGCGCAACTACCTAATCAATCCCCGGCACGCGGGTTTTTCGCGCATCACTTTCCACGATGCCGAGCCGTTCTCGTTCGATAGCAGGCTGGGGGCTGGGAAACAAGGGTTGCTCGCGGGCACTCCGCCTAATGCCGCATAGTTTTCCCGCGGCCACGAACCTGCGCGAGTGGGGCGGGCAATTTTGCCCGCAGCCGCCTTTTTAGGCGGCTTTTTCGAGTCCTGGCGGGTCTTCCATCCGGCGCGAGAGCCGGCTAAGAAGCCGGCTGCAGCCAGAATTGGCTGCCCCACGATTTGTGCGAAGCGGCGCCAAAGTGGAAAACTATGCGGCATTAGGCACTCCACCTCCGATACACTGATGGCTTATGCCGCTGCACATCATGGTTTCCCGTCATTCGGCCTTTTATAGCCCGCTGATCGCCACCATCGCCGGCGGCTTTTTGGGGCGGCACGGTCTGGCGGCGGAGTACGCGGTTTTGGCGGCGGGGCAGCGCTCCAGCGCGTTGATTGGCTCGGGCGCGGTGGACGTCATGCAATCGGCCGTGTCGTCGAACTGGAACCCGATGGAGCGGGGCGAATCGCCCTTGCCGGTACACTTCGCCGGGATCAACCGGCGCGACGGATTCTTCCTGGTGGCGCGAGAGCCGGACACGGCTTTCGAATGGAGCAAACTGGCCGGACAAGCGGTCGTGGCCGACCACGGGGTTCAGCCCTTGGTCATGCTGAAGTACGCGGCTCGCTTTAATGGCGTCGCGTGGGCGAGACTGGAAGCCATCGATGCCGGCGCGCCCGAGGAGATGGCGCGGGCGTTCCGCCAAGGGCGCGGCGCCTATGTCCATCTGCAATCGCCCGCCGCCCACCAACTGGAATCGGACGGCGTGGGCCATGTGGTCGCCTCGGTGGGCGCCTCCATGCCGCAGGTGGCCTTCAGCAGCCTTTGCTGCTCACGCGCTTTCGCCGAAACGGAAATTTTTCGGACCTTCCTGCTGGCTTACCGGGATGCGCGTGAATGGGTGCGTACGGCTCCCGCCGCGGAGGTGGCCCGGGCGGAGGCGGGCTTCTTCGAGGGGTACTCGACGGACGCGCTGGCGGCCGCCATCGGGCGTTACCAGGCGCTGGGGTGCTGGGAGGGCGGTTTGGAAATTCCGCGCGATCTCTACGAGCAGGCCCTGAACGTGTTCCAAACCGAGGGCGTCATCGCCCGCCGTCATGCTTACGAAGACGTTTGCATGGCGGCTTCATGAAGCGGCGTCGGGCCTCCTGCTCAGCGGCCCCAGGAACACCCACAAAATAGTGGCACAGATCAGCGGCATGAGGCCGAACCCGAAGAACACCGGCGTGTAGGAGAAATGGTCCACCGCCCAGCCGGTCACTAACGTGGTTAGCATGCCCCCGAAACCGGAGCCCATGCTGGCGATTCCCCAAATCGACGCTACCGCATTCGGCGGATATACGTCCGCCGGCATGGACAGCATGTTGGCCAGCGCTCCTGTGTAGCCCAGCATGGCGAGCGACACCAGCGCGATCGAAACCCACGCATCGTCCACCAGCACCGCCGGAATTGCCGACCCCATCAACACGGCGAAAAAGGTCACGCCCGTTTTTCGGGCGGCTGTCAGCGGCCATCCCCGCCGCAGCAGGTAGCCCGAAAACCAGCCGCCGGCGTAGTTCCCCAAACCGGCCACCAGGAATGGAATCCACGAGTATTTTCCGATCGCCGCCATGTCGAAATGGCGCGCGTGCTTCAGGTACTCGGGAAACCAGAAGATGTAAAAATACCAGACCGGGTCCATGAAGATTTTGGAGATGGTCAGACTCACCACGAAGCGCGAACCGAGCAGTTGCCGCGTTGGAACGGGCCGTGCGGCCTCGGCGTCAGCGTCCTCGGGCGTACGGTAGATCGGCCACCACAAAGCCAGCCAGAGGAAGCCGAGAGAGCCGACCGCGACGAAGGCCGCCGGCCATCCGAACGTCAACAGAATGAAGGCCACCACCGGAGGAGCCAGGATCGCCCCCACCGCCGACCCGCTGTTGAAGATCCCCGACGCCAGCGCGCGCTCCCGCTCCGGGAACCACTCCGCTACCACCTTCACCCCGCCGGGCCAGTTGCCGGCCTCCCCCATTCCCAGCAGGAAGCGCGCCGCCCCGAGGCTGATCGCCCCGCGCGCAAAGGCGTGCAGCACCGCCGCCGCCGACCACCACGCGATCGACAGTGCGTAGCCGAGGCGCGTCCCCAGCCGGTCGATCACCGGGCCGGAAACCCCATTCATCACGGTGTAGGCCAGCATGAACGCGAACACCACCCGGGAGTAGTCCGTGTTGCTCATGTGGAATTGCTCGCGCAGCAGCGGCGCCGCTACCGATAAGGTTTGCCGGTCCATATAATTGATCGCGGTGGCCCAGAAAGCGAACCCGATCATGAGCCACCGGCGGGGTGAGGGGCTCATTCCGGTTCCGCCGCCCGGTGAGCCGTTAACCCGGAGGCGGGACAGACAATCGTTTCTTGTCGTCTGTCAGGCTGTTGCGACCTGGCGAGGGCCCGACAGACCACAAGAAACGATGGTCTGTCCCACCCAGTTTGGAGCGTTTCGCTCTTTTCCAGCAAAGACATCGGCACCACTATAACGAAAACGCGGCTTGAGGCGGGGCGGCTTGCGGCCGAACGGGCGCCGGCCCTTAGTAATAGAATGGTGGGGTATGAATTTACGAACCACCCGCCGCTCGTTTCTCGGGTGCGCCGGGGCTGCCGGCGTGGGCGCCATGGCCGTCTCTCCCGCCTCCGCTAAGATTGAGACCACTCCCTACGGCATCAAACTGGGCATCGCCACCTACACCTTTCGCAACTTCGATCGCGCCAAAGCGATCGAGATGCTGCACCAGGTACACGCCACCTGGATCAGCATCAAAGACACCGACCAGCAGCTTTCGCACAAAGCGTCGCTGGCGGAAACCGCCGCCGCGCGCCGCGAGTTCGACGACGCCGGCTTTAAGGTGATGAGCGCCGGTAACGTCAATATGACCCAGGGAAAGACCGTGGAAGAGCTGCGCCCCATCTTCGAATGGGCCAAAGCCGCGCGCCTTCCCATGATGGTCTGCGCCCCTACCCACGACAATCTCCGCGCCGTGGAAGCCCTGGTTAAGGAATATGACATCCGTATCGCCATCCACAACCACGGACCGGAGGACAAGCACTTTCCCACTCCGCAGTCGGTCCTCGAGGCGGTGCGCCCGCTCGATCGCCGTTGTGGCCTCTGCATGGACGTTGGCCACACCGAACGCGCCGGTGTCGACCCCGTCAAGACCATCCCCGAGGCCGGCGACCGGCTCTTCGACATGCACGTCAAGGATCTTGCCGATTTCACCAGCAAAGAGTCTCAGGTGGATGTCGGCGACGGCATCATCGCTTTCCCTCAGCTTTTCCGGCAGCTCCATAAGGCGGATTACCAGGGATGCGTGAACCTGGAATACGAAATCCATGGCGACGACCCTATGCCGGGGGTACAGCGCTCCATGAGCTACATGCGTGGCGTGCTGGCCGGCCTGGAGATCTGATTCCGAACCGTTATGCACCGACTTTCCTTGGGAGTGAAAGGCGAAGACCGGGTGGCGGTGACCGGCGAGAATGCCATTAGTTTTCTGGGGCTAGCGGGCGCGCGCGTGCTCTCCACACCGCACATGATCGGCTACATGGAGCGCACTTGCCGCGATACGGCGCTGCCCCTTCTCGAACAGGGCTACGACACCGTCGGTACCCATGTCGACGTCAAACATCTGGCGGCCGCGCCCATCGGCACGACGGTGCGGTTCCAGGTGGAAATCGTGGGCATCGAGGAGCGCCGCGTGCGCTTTCGCGTCGAAGCCTGGCGCGAGCTGGAAAAAATCGGCGAAGGCACCCACGAGCGCGGCATCGTCAACGTTGCCCGGTTCGCCGCCCGCCTGGCGGAAAGACACCGCTAAAAAGACCTGAGACGATTCCGCTGCCTGCGCGACTAATGGCTAGACAGAGTTAGCAAGTGTCCTCCTCCCGGAGCGGAATAACATGGGTCTGCTCCGGGGCTCCTCTCTTTACCGTCCGCCATGCCGCGTTACACTTTCTGGTGACATGCCGCGATGGCTCAATCTACCCAACGCCTTTACCAGTTTGCGCATCCTGCTGGCTCCGCTAGTGATCGTGGCCGTGCTTCAAGGGCGCCACTTGCCGGCGCTGGAGTGGTTTCTGGTTGCGGCCGTCACCGACGTTGCCGACGGCGCCCTGGCGCGCCGCCTGAACCAGCCCACCGCCATCGGCGCCTATTTCGATCCGATTGCCGACAAGTGCCTGCTCAGCGGCGTGTTCCTGGCCTTGGGCTGGTCCCGCATGGTTCCAGGCTGGATGGTGGCCATTGTGCTCGGCCGCGATCTCTATATTCTGCTGGCGGCGTCGGCCTGCCTGCTGTGGACGCCGCTGCGCCAGTTCCCGCCCAGCCTGTGGGGAAAGGCCTCCACCTTTATGCAGATCTCCACCGTGGTGGCTTGGCTGGTGCGGGATGCCTATGGCACCGCCCCGCTTGTGGCTGCCGCCGATATTCTGATGTGGTTCGCCGTCGCGTTGGCGGTCGGTAGCGGTTTCGAGTACACTATTCGCGGCGTGCGTCTGCTGCGCGCCGCACCGCCGGAGGGCGGACCAGTTTAGACGAGGGTTGTGCGTAGCACCACCGAATCCGGTTACCATGGAGAGAGATGGGGCGTAGCGGAGGGGAACAAGCACGCAACGGGACGCCCGCCGCGGTAGAAAGGGTGTCGAAAATGGGGAATAGCAACGGGTCGCTGTGGGGCATCCGGCGTGAGGAACAGCGCGGCATTTATGCCCTGGTCACCTACATTCCCGGGCCTCTGGGAAAGTTCCTCGACGATTTACGGATCGAATTGATGCCCGGCTGTAGGCCGCACGCGCACGTCAGCCTGCTGCCGCCCCGTCCGCTCGATGCGGGCTGGCAGGTTGCCTCCGAGCACGCGCGTTCGCTGCTGGAACAATCCGGGCCTTTCGAGGTCGAGTTCACCCGTCCCGCCGTTTTTCCCGTCACCGGCGTGATCTATCTAGAGGTGGGCGAAGGCGAGGACTGCTTGAGAAGCCTCCACCGGTCTCTCAACGCGGGTGCGGTGGCTTTCGGCGAGCCGTTCCCGTACCATCCCCATGCCACTCTGGCCCAAGGGGTTACACCCGAACGCGTGGAGGAGTTGCATCAGTTGGCGGCCCGCCGCTGGAACGCCTTCGCCGGGCCGCGTAGCTTTCGTGTCGACCATGCAGTCTTCGTTCAAAACCTCAATGGCGATACCTGGGTTGATCTGGCTACTCTCTCGATGGGCCCGGTCCCAGCGAATTTCTAAGGCATTTTCCCCAACGCCGCACTAATCTCAAGCGACGCTTCCGACGATCTGTTCTCCAGGAGGCGTGGCTTTAGCCAAGATGATGCCGGTACATACCGTTGTGGTTTGCGACTCTCAGCCGGTTGCCATGGAAGGGTTGTGCAGCCTTCTGCGCGGAGTCGATGGATATAGTGTGATAGCCGCCGGCACCAGCTTGACCGAAGGCATGGAGGCCGTTCGCAGCTTGCACCCGTGCATCTGGATAGTGGACAAAACCTTCGGAATGCGGCGCATCCTGGAGTGCGTGGAGCTTTCCCGCAGCTTCGAAACGCGCCCCGCCGTGGTCGTCTGGGGCGACCCGCTATCTCCCGCCGAATCGTTGCGCTTCCTCCAGGCAGGCGCCAGCGGTGTGGTCCGCAAAACCGCCGCCCTAAAGGATCTCCTGTCCTGCTTCCAGTCGGTTGCCGGCGGCAACTCCTGGATGGAAGACGACCTGCAACGGTTTGCCATGCGCCCCGCCTGGGCTTCCCGAGTGCCTCTCACCCACCGCGAGGCCGAAATCATGGAACGGCTGGAGCGCGGCTTGCGAAATCGGGATATTGCCTCCGACCTTGGCATTCGCATCGGTACCGTGAAAATTCACGTCAAGCACATTTTCGAAAAGACCGGTATCCGCGGACGCTACGGCATCGCCATTTCCAGCCTGAGAGAAAAAGGTTCGCTCCCCGAAGCCCGCGCGGTCTAAGCACACACAGTTTCACCCTTCCCGGACCGCTAGCGCGACCGGCAGGGCCGTCATTCGGCGGTTGATTTCGGGGGTTCCGGCAACGATGGAGACATGGTACCCGCTTGCGTCATCGACAGAAATGTAGCATAGCCAAGTCTGTATTTAGTATGACAATCGTACAGATTGTACAATTAGGGTAAATCTTCTGGAGATCTCCGATTGAGGAAAGGCCCGATTGGAGGTCTCATGAAGAGGAGGGAACCTGGCTCGATGAGCAGGGTTCCATCCCCCAAAAAGGAGCACGCTATTATGTCTACAAGCACGGAAACTGTGGCGGCAACCTCCGCCGCCAGGACCGCCAAAGCCTGGGCGGCTCAAAGCGCCACCTCGGCGCTGGCGCCTTATTCAATCGAGCGTCGCGAACCGCTCGCGGCCGATGTGGTCATCGACATTCTCTACTGCGGTGTCTGCCACTCCGACCTGCACCAGGTCCGCGATGAATGGCACAATTCCATTTATCCCATCGTGCCCGGCCACGAAATCGTCGGCCGCGTGGTGAAGACCGGCCGCGGCGTCACTCGATTTAAAGAGGGCGACCTCGCCGCCGTCGGCTGTATGGTGGATTCCTGCCGCGCCTGCCGCAACTGCCTCGCCGGGCTGGAGCAGTACTGCGAGCGCTCTCCCACTCTCACCTATAACTCCCAGGACAAACACCTCGGCGGCCCTACCTTCGGCGGCTACGCCGAAACCATCGTAGTCGACGAGTCCTTCACCCTCAAGATTTCTCCTGCCGCCGATCTGGCCGCCACCGCGCCGCTGCTTTGCGCCGGAATCACCACCTATTCGCCGCTGCGCCATTGGAAGGTGGGGCCGGGCCAGAAGGTCGGTATTGTCGGACTCGGCGGCCTGGGCCACATGGGCGTGAAACTGGCTCATGCCTTCGGCGCGCACGTGGTCTTGTTCACCACGTCTCCAGGAAAAGTGGCCGACGGACTGCGGCTCGGCGCGGATGAAGTGGTGGTATCGAAGAACGCCGACGAAATGCGCCGGCACGCCAGCAGCTTCAACTTCATACTCGATGCCGTATCGGCCAACCACGACATCAACGCCTATCTGAGTCTCCTCACCCTCGACGGCACTCTGACTCTGGTCGGCGTACCGGAAGCGCCCCTGCCCGTGGCCGCGTTCAACCTGCTCATCGGGCGCCGCCAGTTTGCCGGATCCTGCATCGGCGGCATTGCCGAAACCCAGGAAATGCTCGATTTCTGTGCCGAACACAACATCGTCAGCGACATCGAAATCATCGGCATCGGGCAGATCAACGAAGCCTACCAGCGCCTCGTGAAGGGCGACGTGAAATATCGCTTCGTCATCGACATGGCGTCGCTCAAAGGGTGAAAAAACATAGCCACAGATAAACCTCTATTTATTCGTGGCTGGAATCAGATTTTCCGGCTCCTCAAGTGAATCACAACGGACCAATACGAAGACAAGCATGGAAAAACGAAGACTTGGATCGCAAGGCGCAATCGTCTCCCGCATGGGACTCGGTTGCATGGGAATGAGCGAGTTCTACGGCCCGCGCAACGATGAAGAGTCGGCTGCCACGATACTGCGGGCGCTGGACCTGGGAATCGGCTTTCTCGACACCGCCGATATGTACGGAATCGGCGACAACGAAGAGTTGGTGGGCAAGACCATTCGAGGCCGGCGGGAAAGTGTCTTTCTGGCCACCAAATTCGCCAACGTTCGCCGCAAGGACGACCCGGCATACTGGGAGCTCAGCGGCAAGCCGGACTACGTCAAGTCGGCCTGCGACGCTTCGCTGAAGCGGTTGGGCGTGGACCACATCGACTTGTACTACCAGCATCGCGTCGATCCGCAGACCCCGATCGAGGATACCGTGGGCGCCATGGCGGAACTGGTAAAGGCGGGTAAGGTGAAATACCTGGGCCTGTCGGAAGCGTCGCCCGCAACCATCCGCCGCGCCCACAAAGTGCATCCGATCACGGCGCTCCAGACGGAGTATTCGCTGTGGGAGCGGCACGTGGAAGCGGAGATTCTGCCCACCGTTCGCCAGTTGGGGATCGGGTTTGTGCCCTACAGTCCGCTGGGCCGCGGGTTCCTCACCGGCACCATCGCTAAACCCAGCGATCTATCGAGTCAGGATTTTCGCACGCTGCGCTATCCCCGCCTTGCCGGGGTAGCCTTCGACAAGAACCTCGTGCTGGTGGAGCGGGTGCGGGCGATTGCCGCCCGCAAAGGCGTCAAGGCCGGCCAATTGGCACTGGCCTGGGTGCTGGCTCAAGGCGACGATGTGGTGCCGATTCCGGGAACCAAGCGCCGAACCTATCTGGAAGAGAACGCAGCCGCGGCGGACATCAAGCTGACTCGCGAAGAGATTGCCGAATTGGAGGCCGCCGTGCCGAAGGACGAGGTCGCAGGCGACCGATATATTCCACAAGCGATGAAGGCAATCGACCGCTAGGTCGGAGGCTTCGGAGATCCGGTAATGTATTCGCCGGCAACCGCGCCCTGACGGTCACTGGCTCAGAAATGCGCGAGTCAGAGCCGCGACCGTGAGGGAGCGGTTGCCGGATGCGCGATGTAATTGCCAAAGCGAGTACTAAGCCAAACCGGTTAGGCGAGCCTCCGTCGCCCCTTTCCCCGTCGCCCCTTTCCCCTTGACATTCTACCGAAGCAGCCCTATCATTCACCTAGAATGTCTACTAAAGACGAGTCCGGCCGTGTCGAGCTTCTACAGGGCACTCTCGACCTGCTCATCCTGTGCACGCTCGCGCCCGGCCCGGCCCACGGCCATGCCATCGCCAAAGCCATCGAACGGCAGTCCGAAGACGTGCTGCAGGTGGAGCAGGGGTCGCTCTATCCCGCCCTCCATCGGCTCATCAAGCGCGGCTGGGTCGCGGCCGAAGAAGGCGTTTCGGAGAACAACCGCCGCGCCAAGTTCTACCGCCTGACCGCCAAGGGCCGCAAACATCTGCACCTTGAAACCACCCGCTGGGAAAAGCTCGCGCGCGCGATCGCCCGCATCCTCAAGCCGGTCGAGGAGAGCTCGTCATGAACCGCCGGCGCCGCGCTCTCGACGGTCTCGAGGAAGATATCCGCGAGCACCTGGAACACGAAACCCGCGACAACATCGAGCGCGGCATGACGCCCGCCGAAGCTCGCGCGGCGGCCCTGCGCAAGTTCGGCAACGTGGCCCTGGTCGAAGAGGAAACCCGCGCCGTGTGGCGCTATCCGTGGATCGACCAATTGCTGCAGGACCTGGGTTTCGCTTTCCGCGTCCTGCGCCGCGCTCCGGCTTTCACCGCCGTGGCGATTCTCACCCTGGCCGTCGGCATCGGCCTGAATACGGCCGTTTTCAGCGTGGTGAATTCGGTCCTGCTGCGGCCTCTCGAGTACCCGCACCCGGAACGCCTGGTCTGGCTCGGCGATTACAATCCCCATATCCACCGCGATATGGTGATGCTCTCCGATTTCGCCCAGTGGCGCACCCAGTGCCTTTCCTACAGCGCCATGGCCGCCTACAGTTACCAGCAGGTTGCCATCGCTAATGCCCGCGGTGCCTTTCCAGTAGGAGCCGCCCTGGCCGGTGGCGATTTCTGGACCCTCACCGGAGCAACCCCTGCTCTCGGCCGCCTGTTCGCGCCCGGCCAGCCGGACTCCGTTGTGCTGTCCTGGGAGCTGTTCCAGCGGCAGTTCGGCGCCGACCCGCGCGCCATCGGCAGCGCCGTCACTGTGGACGGCCGCGCCGCAACTGTAGCCGGCGTGCTCCCCAGAGGTTTCCGCTTCCAGTTCCCCCGCTGGTGGACGAAGCAGCATCCCGGACAGGTGGAGGCGTACCTGTCCATGGCCCCAAGCGACATGCGCAATCGCGGCGGCCAGGCGGCGGCATCGCTGAAACCCGGCGTCTCGATCCCGCAAGCGTTCGCCGAGCTCAACTCCATCCAGCAACATCTCCATCCCCCGCGCCCTGGGCAGCCAGCGCCCGAGAACCGGCTGCACATCGATGCGCTGCTCGATCAGTTGGCCGCCGGCTCGTACCGCGCGCTGGCCGTGCTCCTCGCCGCCGGGGGGCTATTGCTCGTGATGGCGTCGGTCAATATCGCAAGCTTGCTATTGGCGCGGGCTTCGGCACGCCGCCGCGAGCTCGCCATCCGCCTCGCTGTAGGGGCCGGCCGGATGCGCGCACTGCGGCAGTTGCTGGTGGAAAGCCTGGCGCGCGCGCTGCTGGGCGGTGCCGCGGGCCTGCTGTTGGCGCGTTGGGCCGTCGCCCTTCTGGTGCGATTCGGACCGCAATCCATCCCCCGCCTCGACGAGGCTTCCATCGATATCCGCGTCCTGGCGTTCACGGTCTCGATTTCCGTCGCAGCCGGGATCCTGTTTGGCCTGGCGCCCGGCATCGCGCTCCGGCGCGTGGAGCTGCACGATGCCTTGAAAGAAGGCGCGCGTTCTTCGGGCGGCGTCTTCGGCCTGCGCATTCGCCGCGTCCTGGTGGCCGGCGAAATGGCCCTGGCCGTGGTGCTCATCACCGGTGCCGGCCTGCTGTTCGTGAGTTTCCTGCGCATGAACGCGCGCCCCGCTGGATTTGCGCCCGAGAAGATCCTGCTCTTCAATCTCCGACTGCCCGTCACCCGCTACAGTGCGGCCGCCCAGCGGAGTTATTCGGACGAGTTGCTCCGCCGCCTCCAGTCCATCCCAGGAGTGGAAGCCGCCGGAATCTCCACCCAGTCGTTGTACGCCGGCGCTCCGGCCTTCCCCAACGATCCGTCGCCCACACTAACCCACTTGCTCCACGTGAATGCGGCGTCTCCCGGTTACCTTCGCGCCGTGGGTATGCAACTGCGGAGAGGCCGCTGGCTGACCGACGCGGACAGAGGCGGCGTCATTCTGGTAAACGAAAGCATGGCCCGCGAGGCCTTCGGTTCCGTCGATCCGGTTGGCCGCGTTCTTTCGGTCCCGCAGCCGGCCGTGGTCGTGGGCGTGGTCGCCGACCTGCGCTATACGCGCCTCGATGCCGATGCTCCGCCGGAGGTTTTTCTCCCCTTTCAGCAGGATCTCATGATGTTCGTGTCAGACGTGGCTATCCGCGCCGCCGATCTGTCCGCGCTTCCCGTCGCGGTCCACGGCGAAATGGCCGCCATCGATCCCACCGTGCCGGCTTATGACGTGAAGACTCTCGATCAGGCTTTGGCGGATTCCATCGCGCCGCAACGCTTCAATCTGTTCCTGCTCGGAACCTTCGCCGCCTCCGCCTTCGTGCTCGCGCTGGTCGGCATTTACGGTGTAATCGCCTATTCGGTGGCCGCGCGTACGCGCGAGATCGGCGTGCGTGTGGCCTTGGGCGCCGGGCGCGGCGACGTGGTGGGCTTGGTGGTGCGGGAAGGGATAGCCGTGGCCCTTTCGGGCATTGCGGCAGGCCTGGCTGCGGCGCTGGCACTCACTCGCCTCATGGCCAGCCTGCTCTACGGCGTCCAAGCCACCGACCCGCGCATCTTTGCGGCCGCGGCTTCGACACTGGCGATCACCGCCTGGTTGGCAAGCTGGTGGCCGGCTCGCAAAGCCGCCACCATCGACCCCATTGTCGCCCTGCGCGACGAGTAGCCGGTTCGCTCTCATTTGCGGCGATGCTTGGGTCCGGGTTGAGCGGCCCTCCATCCGGCGGGCTGTATAATAATTCCGAATGGATGTGCCGGGCGGAGAGGGCTCTGCTGGCGCTTCATACCAATTGCGGACCGAATCCAGTTGACGCCACCAAGACTTTCCCGGCGAGCTACCGTCCTCGCCGATTGTTTTCTCGTTTTCCTGTTTTCGGCGGCGCTCATCCGCCCCTACTTCAAAGCCAAGTACCTGGACAAGTGGGAGTCCATCGAAAGCACCTTCATCAGCGACGCCCGCTTTCTGGTAGCCCACTGGCCGCACCCGCAATGGCAGCCGCTCTGGTACTGCGGCACGCGGTTCGATTACATTTATCCGCCCGCGCTGCGCTACGGCACAGCCATCGTCTCCAAGCTGACCGGCTTCTGGCCGGTGAAGGCCTATCACTTCTACATATCGCTATCCTATGCCCTCGGCATCGCCGGCATCTATCTGCTGGTCCGGGCAGCCAGCAAATCGAGGGCGGCAGCCTTGTTCAGCGCGGCCGCCACGGCCCTCATGTCGCCGTGCTTTCTGTTCCTGCCCAACTTCCGCAACGATGCCTGGAAGCTCCTCCCGCTGCGTCTTGGGGTTCTGGTCAAGTATGGCGAAGGCCCGCACATGACGGCCCTGGCCTGGGCCGGTGTGGCTCTGGCCTGCGCCTGGATCGCTCTCGAAACCCGCGGCCGCTGGGCTATCGCGCTGGCCGCGGCAGGTTCGGCCGCGGTCGTCTCGCACAATTTTTATGGCGCCATCGCCCTCGCCATTTTCTATCCGATTCTGGTCTGGTCGTTCTGGATCACCAGGCTGGACAAGCGCATCTTCCTTCCCGCAGCAGCGATCCCGGTGCTCGGCTATGGCCTGACTGCCTTTTGGCTGGTGCCGTCGTATTTCAGAGTCACCGGAGAGAACATGCGCTACGTCTCACGGAACGGCAACACCTGGTCGGTGTGGGCCGCGCTGGCGGTCGCGGTGGCTTTTCTGGTTTTCAGCAACCGCCTGGCGCGGGGCAACCCGGGGCGTACCTGGCCGGTGTTTGCCGCCGGTTCGGTAGTCTTTTTTTCGCTGTTGGTGCTTGGCAACGCCTGGTTCGATTTTCGCGTGTCCGGTGAACCGCTGCGTCTGGCGCCGGAATTCGATCTCGCCTGCATTCTGGGGGCGGCCGCCCTGCTGGGCTGGCTCTGGTCGCTGGGCGGGAGGCTTCCGCGCCTGGCCGTCGCGCTGGTGCTGGCGCTGTCGTTCTATACCGCCCGCGGCTACCTGCGCCACGCCTGGCAGATCTTTCCCCGCGCGACGGATTACCAGCCCAGAGTTGAATATCGCGTCACCGAGTGGCTGGCCGCCAACCTGCCCGGCTCCCGCGTTTATGCGAGCGGCTCGGTGCGTTTCTGGTTCGACGCCTGGCGCGACCTCGCCCAACCTGGCGGCGGTTCCGAGCAGGGCTTGCTCAACGGCCTGGTGGAAACCGCTCAGTGGGAGGTCAATCTCGGGACAAAGCCCGAACCCACGGTCCTGTGGCTGCAGGCGTTGGGCGTCGACGCCATTTATGTCCCCGACCGGCGTTCTCAGGAAATCTTCAAGGATATCCAGGCCCCCAGGAAGCTCGATGGCGTTCTGCCGGTCGTCTACGACGACCATGAGGGCGACACCATCTACCGCGTGCCGCGGCGATTTGCCGCCCGCGCCCGGGTGGTGGACACCGCCGGCCTGAATGCCGCCCGCCCGCCGGCCTTTAACGACGATGAGGAACATCTGCGGGGCTACGTCGATGTACTGGAGAAAGGGCCCGACGCCGCCGTCACCGTCACGCGCCCGGCTACCGATTTGATGTTGATCGGCGCTCACATCGAGCCCCATCAGTCGCTGATCGTGCAGGAGACCTATGATCCGGCCTGGCAGGCGTGGATCGGCCGTTACCAGCTTCCGGTTCGGAGAGACACCGTGGGCATGATGGCCATCGACCCTCCGGCGGGCGACGTGCGCCTGCGTCTGGAGTTTGTCACCCCGGTCGAGAACCGCATCGGCCGCATGGTCACTCTGATCGCCATCGCCATCTGCATGGCGCTGCTACTCCTCGATTGGCGCGCCGCGCGGCGTTCCCGAACGGCCGCCTGATTACTTTCCCGCCCACGCCGGCGAGCGTTTGCCCAAGAATGCAGTCATGCCTTCCTGGGCGTCGGCGGCAAGGGCGTTCATCGACATGATTTCCTTGGCGTAGGCATAGGCTTTGGGCTGGTCCAGGTCGATCTGGGTATAGAAGGCTTGCTTGCCGAGGGCGACCACCAGGGAACTGGCTTCGGCCACCCTGGCGGCCAGTTGGCGCGTTTCGGCCTGGAGCGAAGCGGCGGGCACGGCGCGGTTGATGAGGCCCCAACCGGCCGCGGCCGCCGCGCTCACCGGCTCGCCGGTCAGCAGCATTTCCAGTGCGCGCTTGCGGCCGATGGCCCGCGTCAAGGCCACCATGGGCGTTGTGCAGAAAAGACCGATCTTAACGCCGGGCGTTGCGAACCAGGCTCCCTCGGCAGCGATGGCCAAGTCGCAGGCGGCGACCAGTTGGCATCCGGCCGCCGTGGCAGGGCCCTGCACTTCGGCGATTACCGGCTGCGGAATGCTGTGCAGGCGGGTCATCAGTTCCGTGCAGACATCGAAGATTTCGCGATAGTCGGACAGGCCGCGGCCAGTCATCTCGGATAGGTCGTGGCCGGAGCAGAATACTTTGCCGGCCGCGGCCAGAATCACGGTTCGGGTTTCACGATCGCGCGCGATTTCCGACAGGCATGCGATCAACTCCCGCATCAGCCCCAGGGAAAGCGCATTGCGCCGCTCCGGACGGTGGAGCGTTACCACCGTCAGCAGTCCTTCCCGCGTCACCACGATCGATTCGAAATTCATGCCTCCACTCTCCCCCCTTCGTAGGGTAGCGCGGGCGAGCAACGAGCGTATTTCGTGCTAATCTCTGAGGCGCGATGGACACCAACGAAAAGGTCGCCCTAGTCACCGGGGCCGGCAGCGGGATTGGACGCGCGGTGGCGCTGGCTTTGCACGGGGCTGGGTACGCGGTGGTGTTGGCCGGACGCCGCCGGGAGCAGCTCGATCGAACGCTCGAGATGGCCACGCCGGGCGCGCCCCTCGTCGCCGTACCAACAGACGTGGGCCAGCCGGATTCCGTGCAGGCGCTATTCTCGACCATCCGCGAGGAATTCGGCCGGTTGGATGTTCTGTTCAACAATGCCGGCGCCACCGCGCCCTCTATTCCCATCGAAGAACTGTCTTACGAGCAATGGAACACGGTGGTAAGCGTGAACCTGACCGGTGCTTTCCTGTGTGCGCAGCAAGCCATTCGGCTGATGAAGACGCAACAGCCCCGCGGCGGCCGCATCATTAATAATGGCTCGATTTCCGCCCACGCGCCGCGGCCCAACTCGGCGCCGTACACAGCCACCAAACATGCCATCACCGGGCTCACCAAGAGCATTTCGCTCGATGGCCGCGCCTGGGACATCGCGTGCGGCCAGATCGATATCGGCAACGCCGCCACCGAGATGACCGAGCGCATGAAGGTGGGCGTAGCGCAGGCCGACGGTTCCATGCGCCCGGAGCCGCGCATGGACGTGCGCCACGTAGCCGATGCCGTGCTGTACATGGCGAATCTGCCGCTGGAGGCGAACGTGCAATTCATGACCATAATGGCGACTCGCATGCCGTTGATTGGGAGGGGTTGAGAACAGCCAATGGTATAATGTGTACACGTCTGTACACAGGAGAACAGGGCCATGGATCCCATCAGGGTCGGCATTCGGGATTTTCGGGAAAACCTCGCCACGTATTTATTGGAAAGCGACGCGCCGGTAGCCATCACCCGGCATGGCGATACGGTCGGATACTTTATACCGGCGCGGCGCAAGCGCTCCGAAGCGGAACGCGTAGCCCTGAAGGAAGCCGCCGCACAGCTTGATAAGTTACTGGCAGCGAAAGGGGTGACCGAAGAGGAGTTAGTCGCGGACTTTAAGCGTTGGCGCGCGGGCACGCGCCGGTGAGCGCCGGCACAGGGCTGGTGCTGGACGCCAACATCCTGATCCGCGCCGTGCTCGGCAGCCGGGTTCGCTCTTTGTTGCAGGCTTACGAGGATTCGACGGACTTCTACGCCGCGGACGTATGCTTCGATGACGCACGTGGGTACATACCGCAGATCTTCACCAGCCGGGGCGAAGATCCGGAGGTTGGCCTGTTGGTCCTTCATCGGATCGGGGCGCTGGTGAAGCAGGTGGACGTGGCATTGTATCGGGATTTCGAGCAACTCGCGCGCGAGCGAATCGCCGCGCGCGACGTCGAGGACGGGCCTGTTGTCGCAACAGCCCTCATGCTGAATGTTCCCATCTGGACGGAAGACAGAGATTTCTTCGGCAGCGGCATTGGCACCTGGACGACGGATCGCGTGGAGCAGTACCTGCGACGTCGCTGACGGGGCCGGCGTGATCGATCAGCGCCGCCGGCGAAATCGGTGTCCGGATGGCTTTGGGCGCCCGGCGAGCGCGGTGGCGCCGGTAGTCCGCGAGGGGATGGGAATGACGGCGGGCCTACCGCGCGGTCGGTGGCGCGTGGTAACCAAGGCCCGTCAGGCTGGCCCAAATGCTCTCCGCGCCCGGCGTAGTGCCCACGTGCGGATGCCCGGTCGAGTATAAGACCGCGTCCAGATCCTGCGCGGGACGGAAGATGGCGGGGTCTTCGAATTGGAAGACCGCCGCTTTAGAGGCCGAAGAATGGGAAGCGTCCAGAATGGCGTTGGTCGCGCGGCGCGCAGCCTCGTTGGCCGCTTCCATCGTGGCCAGGTTGGTATTGGTGCGCACATAGTCGGAGGCCAGGAAGAGGTTCGGGATTTCCGTCTGAGCCTGCGGGCGGTACTGAAAAGAATTTACCGTGTTGATGAGCAGCGGTTCGAGATTGGCCGCCTGGGACGGATTCGGGAAGCTGATATCGGGATCGAGGAACCAGTCGACGACCTCGAGGCCGCCGGGCGTCACCGTGAGCGGCACACTGGCGGCGATCTGCTGCCAGACTTCGGTCCGGATCTCTTCCGGCGTACACTGAGTCGCCGGCTTGCCGTAGACGATGCCGGGCGTGTTCCAGTCGGAAACGTCGACCGAGAGAATATCGCGGCAGTTGCCGTTTCCGCGGTCTTCCAAACCGGCGCGCCAGAATTGGCGCTGGGAAATCGAGGTCAGCGCCCACGGCGAGTCGAGATAGATCACATGCCCGTTACAGAGCGGTTCTTCACGATCCAGGTAGAACTGGATACCGTTCATCCACTCCACCTTGAGCTGGTCCAGATTGGCGATGCTGGGGGCGGCGGACTTCATCTGGCTGCTGACCAGCGCCGCCATGACCTCGACCGGCATGGCCGCCACGTAGTAGTCCGCGGTGATGGTTTCGGTTCCCGCGGCGGTGGCCAACTCCACGGCGCCGATACGGCCGCCGCTCATCAGAAACTGCTCCACTTTTACATCCAGGCGGAGCTGGACGCCGAGTTTGCGCAGGTAATCGAGCCACGGGAATATCCACACGTCGTTGGTCGGACCGGTCAAGAGCCGGTCGAACGAATCACCGGGGAAGGCCAGCGGATAGAGGAGCTGCAATAGGATCGGGCCGACCGTGCGGGTGCTGCTTTCCTCGGCGCGCATGGCGACCAGCGAACGGGTGAGTCCCTCCGCAAGGTACTTCTGGTAGGCGGCCGAACGTTGGGCCGCGCCGATGAACTCCCAGAAGGCAATCTTCTCGTACTCCTCTTCGCGCCGCTTTTGGCAACTGGTAGCGATCACCAGCATCCGCTCCACAAAATAGGCGGTTTCCTGGGCAGGAACACCGAGGTTGGTGAAGAGCTCGCCGAGGAAAACCCGAAAATCGGCCACGGTTTCAGGCACGCGGGCGACCCAATAGGTATCCAGTTTCCCGGCGCGAGCGAGCAAAATGCGGGTCGCGGCAGTCAGGTTGTCGAAGACATTCCCCGATGCGCCATAGGGGATGCGCCGCATCGTGTCGATCACGTGTCGGTAGAATCCGGGAAAGAAACGGAAGCCGTGTTCGCCAGGCAGATCGAGGCGGCCGCCGGTGCCGGAACCGGCTTTGAGCAGGCTGCGGGCCTTCCCTCCGAAGAGGGAATTGCGCTCATAGACGCGGACCTCGAAACCACGTTCCGCCAGTTCGTGTGCCGCCGATAACCCGGCCACGCCACCGCCCAGTACGGCAACCGACTCGCCCATGTTTCGTCACCCTCAGGGTACCGAGCCACTCCATTCAAAATGAAGGCTTCGAGTATATCACAGCCAGTCCGGGCGGCTGCCACTGTCACTGTTTTGTCACTGTGAAGCACCAGGCGGTTCATGGTCACGATTGCGAAGGCTGCGTCGTTCGGCTTGAGAACGATCCTCGCCGCGCGGAACTGCTCGAATGGCTTGCCGTCTCTTGAGACTTTGACGAAAAACTCGTTCAGCCAGACCATCACATTCTTCTCGGTGGTAGTTTCGGCCGGCCGCTCCAGCCCGTTCAGCGTGTCGCTCATCGCCTGTCCGCCCGCGACAACCGAATGGACGAAGACACGCCGGGAGCGGGTAGCCAGGAAACACAGGATTTCGTTTTCGAGGATGTAGTTCCAGAGGGGAACGAACCTTGTGGCTCCAGTATCGACGATACAAATACCGTCCAAGTTGCAGATCTTCTCAACTAACTCATCGAATCGCCGATCGTAGATGGCGCCACGGCGTAAGACGTTGATGTGTTCGGCAGCCAGCGCCTCGTACTGGGCGAAAGTGGCGTTGACCGGGTCGGTGTCAAAGCTATGGAGAGTGGCTCTGCGGGCCTGAAAGTACTGGGCGAGGAAGGCGGCATCAGGCTCTTGACGACGCCACCTTTTCCCTGGAGGACGAAATGAACCTGATTGGTTTTCGGTTTTCCATTTTCTGTCATGGCCATGGGATTCTCCTACTCGGTTAGCTGTTTTCGAATTGAGAAGGGACCATATTCAAATCCGGTCGACTGTTTCTTCTTCCGCTGCTCGCGGAGGTTCTGGAAAGGATCGCTTGGCGCGGGAGTGACGAAGCCGGCGCGGCGGGTGGCTGAGCTGCCGCGCTGGGCTGAGGCGCAGGTTCCGGCGGATGATTCCGCCGCCGGTTCCGAATGCGGGAAACGTAGACGCGAAACTGAGGGTAGGGGATATCGAAACCATCGGCGCGAGCGGCATCCCAAACTTCGCGCAGCTTTTTTCCGGTGCCGAGCGCAGCCTCGATCTCGGGCCAGATCCATGCCACCCGGCCAGTGCTGGTAGACGGCTCAACGCTCAGGAGCCAAGCGGCATCGATGAGGCAGAGCAGAGGATCACGGCGAGTCTCGATCGCATGGCTCGACAAATTCGCAATCTACGGATGGGGCAGCGAGGGCTGTTCGCGTTCGTGGACGTTCTCGCGAAAGTGCTGTTGACCTGCGTGCCGGAACCACCGAGGGATATCCATGAGCAAGCCGTCGCCAGCGGCAAACTCCGCTATGACCGCTTTCTCAAGAGCGTGGGAATCTCCATGGTGGGCGATTCTCAGGCTGCCATGGCGGAACTGGCAGGCCGCTCGCTGTCAGGAAGCAGATTCTCGAACCACGACCTGCGGACAAATCTCGCTGGTCTGTTGGGAAACCCGTTGAAGAATTCACCTAGGGCCGCATGACCTATCAGTTGCGGCGCCTCCGGCTTCACGGGCTGATCGAACGCATTCCCAAGACCCATCGCTACCGCCTTACCAGTTTCGGCTTCCGAGCCGCCGTCTTCTGCACGCGAACCTACGTCCGAATCCTGCGACCGGGGCTCGGCCTTAGCCTCCCGGCCGCTTCCTCATTCCCATGTTCGTTACGCCGTAGTTTCGATAAGCTCGAACGAGAGGTCAACGCGTCGGTGGATCAAGCCAAACTGGCCGCGTTAAACTTGACTAAAACGCATCAAGTTGCCTTCCTGAAGGAGTCTAGGGTCATCGCTCCAGGCCTACTGGACTCAAACCGTGCTGGAGTGGAGGACGGGTAGTTTGATCAGGTCAGACCAAAGCCGAGAGCACCTCGATGCTCTCGAAGTCCACCACAAACAGCTTCAAATATGGGCGGACAACTGTCCGGAGAATTTCGAGAATCGCGCCGCGCTGGTGGGGGCGGAGATTGCG
>JBEKZL010000030.1:0-38694 GCA_049509915.1 Bryobacteraceae bacterium
AACCGTCAGCAGTGTAGTTGATTCTACGGTCGCAACGCGCATAGGACAACCTCCTTCTGGAGGCATCAGCCCTAAAACAGAATAGCATTAAAATGCTGTTAAGTGAACAGTATTGGGGCTAGACTAAAGAAGGTCCGCCATGAGCGATACCCAACTCTATTTGGCGATTGGCATTCCGACCTTTGCGCTTGTTCTGGGCATGATCGGCAACGGATTCTTGTTCAATGCGCTGTCGGCACGGATGACCGGGCTTGAAAGCCGGATCGGCAGCCTGGAAAACCGCATGCTCGCTCTCGAAGCCAGCATGAACACCCGCTTCGATTTGATCATGGGAAGGCGTCGGATATGGACGGCCGCCTCAGCGTGCTTGAGGATCGTTCGAAGCGCTGACAGCTCCGCCGCGCTTGTGGCCAGGTGCCACCATCAGGCGCTGGCTTTTCTCTCCCACTCCCTTGAAAAACGTGTAACAGAAAACGCTGTCCGCCTCAGCCATTCTGTATAGATCCCGAACGCCCTCGTCGAAGGTTTCAGGATCGATGATGCAGGATTCAATCGCGGATTCCCGAACGCCCTCGATCATCGCGGTGAACGTCTTCCTGGTGAAGCCGTCGACGAGTTCGGGTTTGCTCGAATCCACGTAAACCATTCGTGGAGACACATGCACCGCTTCCAGGCCCGCCTCGATCATGAGTGGATAGAGCTGCCGGCCGATCAACGCGTTGCCTCCCGCCAACCGCTGCAACTCGACCTGGCACTGGATCGCCAGGTGGGCCGCGGCGCTATCGGGGTGAAAGTAGGCCGATCCGTGGTCGCCTTCGATCACGGTCATGGTGCCGCCAGGCTTGAGCAGCCTCTTCAGAACCCCGAGCGCCTCAACCGGCCGCGACAGGTGCTCCAGAACGAAACAGACAAAGACGTGGTCGAAGGCTTCGGGGTTGAAAGGCAGGGCGAAGATGTCCGCCTCCTGGAACTGCACATTGGTCAGCCCCGCTGCGTCCGTCCTTCTCGTGGCTTCCGCCACCGAGTCCACCGAGACATCGACCGACGTGAACCGCGAGCCCGGGCTCCGCTGGGCTAGAGTAACCGTCTGGGCTCCCACGCCACACCCCGCTTCCAGCACCGCGCTTCCCGGCGGGTATGCCGTGTCCGAGTGCAGCAGTTCGACCAGGGTCCCAGCCTGATCTCGCAGCCGCTCGTTTTCACGCGGGTCGTACCCATGCACATATGCTTCTCTCATTGGACCTTTCGCTGCCGCACCTGATGCATTCTACTTGAAATCGGACAAACGGCTCGACTATTGCCGTTTCGGGCGCTATCATTGCTGCTTGGCGTGCCCGGACGGAACCCTCGGCTGTAGGGGTGTGAGTGCCCGAAGGCTCGGCCTGCCGGCGCGCATCACCTGCTGCCGGACGGCACGCCAGACGGAGGGCGGTGATGGAAAGCACGGGGAGGTGGAGCCGCGCTGCAACTCGCGCGATCGCCGCGGGTTTCGGGCTCAGTTTCCTGGCGTTCAGTGGGGTTCCCCTACGCGGGATCTACCGCTTATACCGCGGTCCCGCGCTTCCACTGAGCCAGGTCGCTATTCTCGCCTCGGAGAGCGGTTCGGACTCCGATTCACTATTGAGGTTGATCTCCATCGATGGCATCCACGGCCCGGCTGAAGAGACAGGGTACAGCTCCGTCCGGAATCAGAGCTTCAACCTGGAGCTACTCCCTGGGCCTCATACCGTGACCCTTCGCTACTGGGAGATGCGGCGAACCGGGACGAGCAGGGCGCGCGGGCTCCACGAAGTCGTGTTCGCATTCGTGGCAGCGCCGGGGAGGCTCTACCGGGCGAGGGTCCAGACCAACTTCCCTGTGCTGGCTGCGGGACATTGGACAGCTAAGATCGAGGAGGAAGGGCCGATTCCGGTGTCGTACCCGCGTCCCACGCACTCGTGCGAGTCATTCCCCAAGAACGGGAGTGGGTGCCTCGATGTCCGGGTCGGCATTCCTGAAAGCTCGGCAAGAGGTTTGCCGGGAGGCAACATTGCTCTCTGAAGTGAAAAGATCGATCCGCAAGGGCGCGGTCGCAGCGTTGACTGCCATCGTCCTCGCCCTGGCCGGCAATGCCGTCTGCGGGACGCAGGTCGACGGGGGCGCAAAGCAAGCGCACGGCCTCCCCGGAGGCGTTTCGCTGAAGACAAAGTTTTCGACCGGCGGGGCGACCTTCACGATTGAGGGCGGCGACATCCCTCAAGTTTTCGCAGCCAGAGAGCTTCTGGCCCGGTGCGCAGGAGGTTTGAAGCTGTCGGAGGGGGCCGACAGGCAGGAGTTCCTGGCCTGTTACTCGAAGGAGCGAAGAGATCGGCCGGAACTCGGGAAGCTTGTCATTGCGTGTCTTGAGTTCCAACTCCCGAACTCCCCGGAGGCAGTTTCCGCTCCGTCGTTCGGCCACGCCGAATCGGCGGAGCCAGCCGGGTTACAGGCGCAGACGCGCCGGAAAATGGTGGACTTGCTTCTCGGGGGGCTAAGGCAGCCACTGAAGGGCAAACGATGGGGTCCCGAATCCGACGCTGCCAAGAGTTTTGGCAATGCCGTAGTGTCACTGGAAACTTGGGTCGCCAGGAATATGAATGGGGGCAACGTGATGGCGATCGCGGACGGTATCGCCTTCGCAACCTCAGAGGTGTTCGGCGATACCCTGAGGAAGCGCTACAAGGATGCGGTCGATCGGTACGATCAAAGGGTTCATATGCCCGGGGTTTCCGCCGCTGTGGAAGGGGAAGATGAATCGCATCTTGATTTCGGTATCCGCGATCCCGAGAAGTCCAAAAACTCCTGGTGCTGCGCGTCGAGGGTCGGCCCTATCGGGTATGGTTGCGCGGGGGTCATGAGGGGTGGCCGGCTGTTCTCGGCCTGTGTCCTGAAGGCTGACAAGGACCTCGTCGCGGCCTATCAGGTGGACGGCGGTACGGTTATGCCCGTCTCGGTGAAGCTCGTGGAGATAGGCGAAGACAGTGTGGCGGCGAGGGCGGGCACCGGCACGGAAGGCACAGTGCGCCTGGTGGTTGTTTCGCCGGAGGTCGGCGGAGCCATCGGTAAGTTCTTCCTGTCCGAAGCACTCGAGCTTTTCGATAAGCCGACGGGCACCCGCGGACGTCCTGTCCTAAACCTGTGGTGGACCGGGACAACGGGCGGTCTCGGCACACCGCCGGGGTGGATCGAATCCCGGCGGGACCGATGGGTCGCAAACGTCTACGACGCACCGGCGGGCGGCTACCTGGCGGTTGCCGGAAGCGGCGAGGTGAAGGGTGTGTTTGGACCCGGCTTCACAGCGTCGCAGACGGATAATTTGAAAGGATTCAGAGACGAAGCGGGCAACGTGTTTACCCTGCCAGTCACGGCGTACACCTATCAGGGAAGCGACGGTAGGTACCACTCGTTCGCCATCGCGGAGAACGGACAGGCTGTCATGTACGGGGTGTGGCTGGATGGGGCGAATCGGACCGCGAGCAACTGTACGGATCGGGCGCAGTTCAAAACGATTTCCACCAAATTGAAATAGCCTGGCGCCGTGACCGCCGGACCAGTTGCGGCACCGCCCTCTAAGGCTCGCGGCTCCGTTCGGGGCAAAGACCGCTGGGGAGTTGGTTCCAACCTGGCTTGCCTTTACCTGATGGCGCTCAGAACTCCTCGAATTCCCATGGACGGAACCTATGCTGGTGGGCTTCCATATCGATTCGTTTGCCGCGGAAGCGCACGCCTTCCATTTCGAGGCGCATGCGCTGTTCGATGCCGGCATCGTACCGGAGCTTGATTTCTCCGCCCGCGCCCACCACCCGATGCCACGGCAATCGCCCCGGCGGCTCGTCTCGCAACAGGCGCGCCACGTGCCGGTGATATAGCGGATAGCCTGCCGCCGCGGCAACCTGCCCGTAAGTCGCCACTTTTCCACGCGGGATCTGGCGGATCGCTTTGCGGAAGGCCGCGTCGCGCCGCGCGCTCTTGGGGACCCGCAGCAAGCGCCGCTCCAGCTCGCGCGGCGGGCGCTTACGGGCAGGGCGCGGCATGGAGCAGCTCGTGGTCGATGGTCAATTGAATGCAGCCCGGCTGGGCCACGTTTTCGAGCGTCAGGCCGTTCCAGAGCAGCGTCGCCGGCAGCCATTGCACCGGCAGCGTGACGTTCATTTTCGTCACCGTGCGGCTGATCACCAGAACCTGTTTTTGCTCGCTGTCGTAACGGCCCTGGACGCGCGCGGTCACCAGCGCCTCGTGCCGCGGCACAATCACCGTGGTTTCGATGCGGATACGATCCTTGCCCCGTTCGAGCATCACCGCCGCGTGGCGCGTTTCGTTCATCCGGCCCATCGTGGCGGCGTATTGAGCGGGGTTTTCGATGGGCTTGCCATCGAGTTCCAACAGCCGATCCCCCAGCTTCAGCGGACCGCTGTATTTCTGCGGCAGAAAGCTGACCAGCAGGCCGGGACCGGGGTCGTCGGTTTTGTAGCCGAAGCCGCCCAGGTCGAGGTGGGCGCCCGAGCCGGCCGCCACGCGCGTCGACGGCAGCACGTCGTTGCGTTCCCCCGCATCGAACGTCATCGGCCTCAGCCAGTAGCAACTGGCGAATTCGGGTGAATTGGTCTCGCAATCGATCTCCGTGGGGAATTCCGGGCGCTCGTGCCGGGCCAGCCATTCGAATACCGCCGCCGTAGCCAGGCCCGCCGGCGGGCGCCACTCCACGCTCATACCGGCGGCCTGAAGCCGTTCGGCGAACGCCTCGTCGCCGTTGCTGCCGCCGACCCATAGCACCGGAGCCAGCCCGAAATTCGCCGTGAATAACCGCCCGCTCTGAATGGCCGGCTCGGGCGAGCCGCCGATGGCCACGCCCGCCGCCCAAAGATCGGGCAGCCGCGAAATGCCATAGAACACCGTGGCTGCGTCGTCTCCGCGGCCGGCCAGGTAGACGTGGGCCGGGTCTACCTCGTGCCTCGCCACCGCACCCCGCACCACCTGCGCCAGGGCCAGCAGACGCGCGTCGCCGCCCGCCTTAGCTGGAGCCGCCTCGGCCGGCGCGGCCAGAATCCTCCAGCCGGACGGTTTAGCCCACTCTTCCCACTTGGCCGCGTCGGCTCCGCCAACCAGCGCGAGGGCCGGCGCGGGGGATTGGGCATGGCCGGTCGCCAGGCTAATCGCGGCGCATACGAGTCCGAATTTTCTTGGCCAGTTTTTCAATGTCGTCGGTTTTCTTCAAATCGTCGAGCGACAGCACGTAGCGGTCGTTCTTTTCCAAATCCTGCTTGAGTTGCTTAGACAGATCCACCAGTTGGGCGGCGTCTCTCAGATTCTGCTCGTGCTCGGCCTTCAAAATCTCGTCCCTTTGGGACTTGCCGTTGGGCAGCTTGACGTCGTCGGGCGCATCCTTTTCGAAAGGATGCGGATGCGGATACGGATTCTCCGTCTGCGCCAGGCACACCGCCGCCAGCGCCAGGGTCAACACGCCATGCGAAATACGCCATCCCATGGTTTCACCTGCCACTATCATGATAAAACGCAGTAGGAAGGGGAAATGTCCTTATGCTAGAAAACATCAACCTCACCCGCAAGCTGTCCCGCGAAGATTACAAGCGCGTCCTACCCACTTTGCAGTTGCGGCTCTATGACCTGGAGAAAACCTGCTGGGATAAGGGCGTGCCGAGCATCGTCGTGTTCGAGGGCTTGGACGCCGCCGGCAAAGGCACCGCCATCGCCGCCCTTACCGAGCGGCTCGACCCGCGCGGTTTCCGCCTCTACCCCATCACCGCGCCCCGCACCTACGAGCAGCAGTACCCCTGGTTGTGGCGCTTCTGGCTGAAGACCCCCAACCGCGGCGAGATGCTCCTTTTCGACCATAGCTGGTACGATCGTGTTCTTGGCCAGCGCGTCGATGGCACCGTTCCCGAGAAGGCCTGGCGACAGGCCCATCGCGACATCGCCGAATTCGAGCGCACCCTCGCCGACGACCATACCGTCATTCTCAAGTTCTTCCTGCACATCGACAAGAAGGAACAGAAAAAGCGTTTTCAGGCCCTCGAAGCCGACCCCCTCGAAGCCTGGCGCGTCACGCCGGCCGACTGGGAGCGCCACAAGAAATGGGACCAATACCTGGAGGCCGTCGAGCAGATGCTGGAACAGACCGATACCGAGTACGCTCCCTGGACCATTGTCGAAGCCACTTCCAAGTGGTACGCCCGCAGGAAGATCTTCGACACCGTGATTGCCGCGCTGGAGAAGCGCCTGGGTCCGGACGTCCCCGCCTACAGTGCTCCCGGCAAAGCCGATTCCGCCGACGCCGATCTGCGCGCCGCCATGGAAGCGGCCGGCGAAGGAGGCCGCTAATGCTCGAAACCGTCGATCTCACCCGCAAGCTCGGACGCGCCGAATACGTCCGCGAAATCACCCGCCGCCAGATTCAGCTTCGCGAACTCGGCTACCAGGTGTACCTGAAGAAACGCCCGGTCGTGTTGGTATTCGAGGGCTGGGACGCCGCCGGCAAAGGCGGCGCCATTAAGCGCGTCACCGAAAAGCTCGACCCGCGCGGCTACGTCGTCTATCCCATCTCCGCTCCTTTGGGCGAAGATAAAACCCGCCATTATCTGTACCGCTTCTGGCGCCGCCTGCCCGAACGCGGCCAGATTGCCATATTCGACCGCTCCTGGTACGGTCGCGTCCTGGTCGAACGCGTGGAAGGGTTCGCCCGCGAAGAGGAATGGAAACGCGCCTATAAGGAGATCAACGGCTTCGAGCGCCAGTTGTGCGATTTCGGCGCCATCGTGGCCAAATTCTGGATCCACATCTCGCAAGAGGAACAATTGCGCCGCTTTGAGGAGCGCAAAACCAGCGGCTACAAAGCCTGGAAACTGACCGATGACGATTGGCGCAACCGCGACAAATGGCCCGCCTACGAGGAAGCCGTCGAGGAAATGCTCGTCAAAACCAGCACCACCGGCGCCCCCTGGACGCTCATCGAGGGCAACGACAAAAACTGGGCGCGCACCAAAGTGCTGAGCCGCCTGGTGGAGATCCTCTCCAAGGACCTTCCTTACAAACCCGCCGATCCCCTGCGCAAGAAACGCTGAGTTGCCCGACCGTTCGCTGCGATACGCTTTATAGCGTCTCCTGCCGCACCCGTTCGGCTTGCTCGTGGCGAAACACGCGTATCTTTTCTCGGAGGGCGGGGCGGCTGTTGGCCAAAATCGCAATCGCCAGGAGCGCGGCGTTAATGGCTCCCGCTTTGCCGATCGCCAGCGTTCCCACGGGAATGCCCGCCGGCATCTGCACCATCGACAGCAGCGAATCCATTCCCTTAAGGGCTTGGCTCTCCATGGGGACGCCCAGCACCGGGACCAGCGTGTACGCCGCCACCACTCCGGCCAAGTGCGCCGCGCCGCCCGCGGCGGCCACGATCACTTCCAGGCCGCGTTCGGCCGCCGTCGACGCGTACTCTGCGCTCAATGCCGGCGTGCGATGGGCGGAAACGATCCGGCATTCGTGGGGCACCTCGAACCGCGCCAGCGTCTCCGCCGCATGGCGCATGGTCTCCCAGTCCGATTTGCTGCCCATGATCACCCCGACCAGGGGCGTTGCGCGATCTTTCATGTTGTCCATGCGGTATCGATTGTCTCTTTTCTACGAATACCAATCCTTCGTTTGGTGGGGCAGGCCGTTCGGCCCGCCAGCCGGCCGCCAGGTCGGCCTTTCTTCAATTAGATTAAGCCAGCAAGGCCCACCTCCACCAGTGTTACCATTGCTTGTTCATTCCGTGGCACCCCGAAATACCTTGCGCCTGGTCCCCGTAAAATGGCGCGACGCTGCTGTCTTGGCCGCCGCGTGCCTGTTCTTTCTGCTGGCTGGGCAGGCCTTCCTGCCGTTGATCGGCACTGAAGACGACGAGTCGCTTTTCGCCGGGCCCCTGTTTTCCCCGTTGGGCGCCATCTATCACTACGCCTTCTTTCAATGGCACCCGCCCATCATGCTCATGAGTTACCTGGGCTGTCTCAAAACCTGGCTCTATGCGCCCCTGTTCGGCCGCTTCGGCACCGGCGTCTGGACCCTCCGCGAGCCGATGCTGCTGGCGGGCGCGGGCAGCCTCTGCGCTTTCTACTTTCTACTGCGCCGCGTCGCTGGAGTGCGCGCCGCCGCGCTGGGCACCATATTGCTCGCCGCCGACGCCTGCTATCTCCTCACCACCTGCTTCGATTGGGGACCGGTGGCACTCCAGCACCTGCTGATCGTCACGGCCATGCTCCTCGTGCTTCGGTTCGCCCAGGATGGAGGCCTGCTGTCGCTCGCCGCCGGGTGCTTCCTGTTCGGCTTGGCCATGTGGGACAAAGCCCTGGCCATGTGGATGATCTCCGGCATCGGCTTTGCCGCTCTGGCGGTTTACCCCCGCCCGGTGCTGCGCGCGCTGCGGCCGCGCGTTCTCCTGGTCGCCGCCGCCGCTTTCGCCCTGGGCGCGCTGCCCCTGATTCTCTACAACATCCACTCGAACTTCGACACCTTCCGCGGCAACTCCCGCCGCGACGTTTCCGAGCTGCCCAAGAAAGCGTCCATGCTGGCCAGCACGTTAAGAGGCCATGCCCTATTCGGCTATCTGGCCGCTGAAGATTGGCAAACCCCCAGCCCGCACCTGCTATCGGGCGCGCTCGACTCCGCCGCCTCGACCGTCGCCGCCGCGGCCGGCCAGCCGCGCCAAAACTGGATGGGTTATGCCTTCGTGCTGGCCCTGCTCCTCACTCCCTTCGCCGGAGCGGCCGCCATCCGGGCCAACGCTTTTGCGCTGATCGCCATGCTGCTGGCCTGGGTCGAGATGGCCACCACCAGGAACGCCGGCGGCAGCGTGCATCACTCCATCCTGCTTTGGCCCTTGCCCGAATGGATCGTCGCCGTCGCGCTGGCGGGCGTCTCCCGGCGCTCCCCCAGAATCGGCCTCGCGGCGCTGTCAGCCTTCGCCGCTCTTCTGGCTGCGTCCGAGTTGCTTGTCATGGACGAATACTACGTCCAGATGGCGCGTAACGGCGGCTCGGGTACCTGGACCGACGCCATCTTCGCGCTCGAAACCTACGCGGCCGCGCCTCATCCTCCCCAAAACAAACCCTGGCGGGAAATCTACTGCGTCGATTGGGGTGTGCTCGATCCGCTGCGGATGCTCTCCGCCGGCGCTCTGCCGCTCAGCGTCGGGGACCTTCCCGGCCGCGACGAGTTCGTCCGGATGATCTCCGCCCCCGGCCACGTTTTCGTCACTCACACGCCGGAGCTCCGCAACTTTCCCGCCAACGACCAAAAACTGGAACAATTCGCCGCCGCCCTGGGCTATTCGCGTAAGTTGCTCGCCTCAGTCACCGATTCCTACGGCCGCCGCACCTTCGAAATTTATACCTTCGTCGCGAAGTAGTCGTGTGGGACAGCCTCCCGGCCTGTCATCTTACCTCCAAGAAGACAGGCGGGGAGGCCCGTCCCACAGTTTGTCCGCGTGCTTCTTCCGCCAGCGCTGCCTCTCCTTGCCATATCGCACGCGCCACACGATTCCCGCCACCACCAGCAGAAAACACCCTTCCACCAGCAGCTTCTCCCCGTCCAGAAAGTCCGTCGGCCGGTTCTTCAGGTCGGGATCGATCAGGGTGCCGTGCAGATACATCGACGCCGCGGCGAAATAAGCCGTGTAATGCAGCTTTTTCCAGGGCCGGTGGCGCAGCTTGGGCCGGAAGTAAGAAGTTACTACAACGAAGGCGAAGCTATACAAGGTAAGTGCGCCAAGTAAGTTATAGTTCCGCTGGCCAGGCGACGAAAAAGGCCAGAGAATGTCCCCCAGCTTGAACCGGGCCGTACTCGATGCCAACAGAATCAACGGATGGAGAACCGCGACCGACAGCGCCAGATACGCTGTCCAGTTATGAATCTTGAAAAACGTGACCGGCAGCTTGCGGTGCGGCCAGGCGCGGTGAGTCTGGTAGTTGGTCGTAACCAGAAGGCCCAATAACACGTTGAGCGTCATCAGAACCATGGCGGTCAAGCCGGCGAAGCTGGACAGATCGATTGCAGTCATAAAATCGCTCAGGGCAGAGGCGAACTTTTGAGGGCTTTGTGAAGCCGCGCGATGGCGGCTTCCACCTCTTCCAGCCGGGAAGGGATGGCGGCGCTCATAACTTGCGGCTTTCCGCCAGTGACCAGCACGTCGTCCTCGATTCGAACCCCGATGTTCCTGTACCTTTCGAACGCAGGCCTCACGGCGGCGATAAATTTTTCATTCTCCGGAGTCCGCGGCACACGCTCCAGCGCATCGGCGCGAAAATACAAGCCGGGTTCCATCGTGACCACTATGCCGGGCGCCAGTTCGCCCGCGCCCGAATCGTGTACATTTAACCCGATGCCGTGGCTGATGCCGTGAATCGCCCACACCCGGATCTGCTGCGCGTTGTCCGCGTCGGTAACCAGGCCGAGCCGCAGCAGTCCCGGACCCAGAACCTGGTTGACGGCGCGCGCCGCGTCTGCCCCGGTGCGGCCGGCCACCAGTTGCGCGATTCCCGCCCGTTGCGCCTGCCAAACCAGGCGGTAGATCTCCGCCTGCGGCCGGCTGTATTTGCCGCTGACGGGGATGGTGCGAGTCACGTCTGCGCTATAGCCGTCAAATTCGGCCCCTGCGTCCATCAGCAGCAGGTCGCCGGCCTCGATCATGTCGCGATTAGTTTCGTAGTGCAGCGTGGTGGCGTTGGCCCCGGCGCCGATAATGCACGGGTAGCCCCAGTGCGCGTTGCGGCGCAGAAAAGTCAGCTCGAACTGCGCCTGGATTTCGTATTCCGGCTTCCCCGCGGCGGCCAGGGCAAAGGCGCGCTGGAAGCCTTCGGCCGTGATCGCGACGGCTTGCTTCAGCAGATCGATCTCGCGCGCCGACTTCGCCGTCCGCATTTTGGCCAGTACCGGTGCGATGTCTTTGATGGCGAGCGATGGCGCCAGCGCCGCCAGCTTGTGCGCGAATTCCAGCTCGCGGCCATACTCGGCCGCCGAGCCGCTGGTAATCATATATAAGGTGGCGTTCCTGGCGGCCATGGCGGCGAGCTCGCGCGCCGCGCCGGCCGAAATCGGCGGTGGTTCCTCCCGCGCGCCACGTCCGCCATTGGCTTCATCGAAAATGGGCTTCGAGCCGGGAATGGCAGTTTCCAGAAACTTGGGGTATTGGCGCGCGTCCCAAACCTCCGCGATGCCGGAAATCGCGCGCGCTTCGGCCGCGGTCAGCAAATGCCCGGTCCAGGTTTCCTGGGCGGGATTGGATGGCGGCAGGAACAGGATCTCGCGAACCGACTCGGCTCCGGGAATCAGCGCTAGCGTACCGCCGGTTTGCCCTATGCCGGTGAGATAGTAGAAATCGTTCTCCTGGCGAAAGGGCCAATCCACGTCGCCGGCGTAATTCCGCGGTTCTCCCGCGTGCAGAATCAGAATGCCGTTCGGCCCGATCTCGGCGGCGACGGTATGGCGGCGACGGGTCAACTCCGCCACGCGGCCATTATGCCAGGAAGCCGGCGGCTGGGGCGCTATTCTCCAGATATCCGCATCGGCGGCAAGAGCGACCGGAGCGCAAAGGACAATCGCGCAGGCAACTCGGTTTCGGAAAACCCGTCCCATTCGAGGGCTCATGGTAAGCCCTCATTATAGAAATTCCCCGAAGGCGCCCGAAAGGCTACAATGGCAAAGCCATGCAATTTCTTACCTGGGACGAAATGGAAAAGGAAGTTGTCAGCGAAACTTTCGCGCGCCGATTCGTGTACGGCGAGAAGGCGATGCTGGCGCAGATCTTTCTGAAAAAGGGATCGGTTGTGCCGTTGCACCACCACGAGAGCGAACAGATCAGTTACGTTGTGGAAGGCGCCCTGGAGCTCGAGCTGGAAGGCCGGCGGGTGGTGCTGCGCAAAGGGCAGGTGCTGGTGATTCCTTCGAACGTGCCACACAGCGCGGTGGCGCTGGAGGATACCGTCGATTTGGATATCTTCGCGCCGGTCCGGCAGGATTGGATCGACAAGAGCGACGCCTACCTGCGCAAGTAATCGGACGGAGCCTGACTATGGACTTAGGATTGAAAGACCGAGTGGCCGTGGTAGCCGCCTCCAGCCAGGGGCTGGGAAAGGCTGTGGCGCTGGGCCTGGCGCGCGAGGGCACGCGGTTAGCGCTGTGCGCCCGCACGGCTTCCACTCTGGAAGAAACCGCGGCCGAGGTTCGCCGCGAAACCGGCGTGGAGGCCTTCACGCGGGCCTTGGACGTGAGGCACGATGGCGAGGTGGAGCGGTTTGTCGGCGACGTGCTGGAACGCTTCAAACGGATCGATATCTGCGTGGCCAACGCCGGCGGCCCTCCCTCCAAATCGTTCGCCGAAACTACCATGGAAGACTGGCGCGCGGCCACCGAACTGAACCTGATCTCGACGGTTTCCTTCGCCCGCCACGTGCTGCCATCGATGCGGGAACGCCTCTGGGGACGCTTCCTGGCCATCACTTCGATGACGGTGAAGCAGCCGGTCGCCGGGCTGATCCTGTCGAACTCGGTGCGCAGCGCCGTCAGCGGCCTGGTGAAATCGCTATCCAACGAATACGGCCCCTACAACGTGCTCGTCAATAGCGTCTGTCCCGGCTATACGGCCACCGACCGGCTGCTGGAACTGGCGCAAAAGCAGGCCCGCGATCAAAATGTTTCGCCCGCGGAGATCCAAGCCCGTTGGGCCCGCGAAGTGCCGCTGGGCCGAATCGGCCGTCCGGGAGAGTTCGCCGACTTAGTCGTATTTCTAGCCTCCGAACGCGCCAGTTATATCACCGGCACCGCCATCGCGGTCGATGGCGGCATCGTGAAAGGAATCTACTAACGGTTCCAAAATCCGCCGCCTGGCACGTGATACAGTAACCAAAAGGATGCCATTGACGGCTCGCCGGCGGGCAGCTGTCAATCCCTTCTGAAACACGAAAGGAAATGATTCGATGGAACCGGTTCTGGGGATGATCTACTTGTTTGCGGGTAATTTCGCGCCGGTCGGCTACGCGATTTGCGATGGCCAACTCGCTGAGATTAGCCAAAATCCGGCTCTCTTTAGCGTGATAGGTACGACCTATGGAGGGAACGGCGTGCAAAATTTCGCCCTTCCGAAACTGGCAGGACCGGAAGGCACCAGCTACCTCATCGCGATACGAGGTGTCTATCCGTCCCGGCAGTGAACCATTCTGCCGCCGCCTACTCCAGGCGCAACCTGGAACGTCCAAGAATTGAGGCAACTCCAGGCCAATAAAAAAGGAGGGTTGCGACCATGTCCGACCCTCCTTCCCTATACCCTGAGAAAGCGCAACCTGCCGTCAAGGCAGGCTCTTATTTCCAACGTCCTTCAACGAACACATATCCGCCGTTCCGGTGCTCCCAGCGCGGCGCTACCCATACCGCATGGTCGTGCGGCGGCCTATGCCATTCACCCGCCACCCACACGTACGAATTGCCATCCCAGCGATGGTATCCACCAACCCATACGTATTCGGGCCCCGGCGCGGGCGGCCGCTTTTCCACCTTCAGTGCGGGCGGCCTTACTTTCACGACGACGTCCGCGGCGTAGGCAGAACCAATGCACAGCGCAGCCCCAAGTAACCCCGACAGAACAAATTTACTCATATATTGCCTCCGGAAGATTCTAAGCAACATTAACGCCATCTTCATTTCCCGCCAGTGGACCGATGAGAGCGCCAGATTTTCCTAATCACAGTGTCAGCAGCTTCTCAAAGAAGGTGCGGTACTTCTTTAGTGCTACCCGCAGGTCCTCAGTGGAGACATTATCTCCACTCGACCATTGGTCTTCTAATTGCCGGCGTGCCGACGCGAAACCCTCCGAAAGGCGAGTGCTGGTTTCGTTGACTAATTCATCTGCCTGCTGGACCGCCGTCCGGGGCTCATCCACAAACCGCGTTTGAATCCGTTCCCACTGCAATCGGTAGTCCGTCACGGAATCCTGCGGTAACAGCGCACCCATTCCATCCAAACGTTCTTCTAATGCTCGTTCCATGTTTCAGCTCCTCGGAGCGAGGTGCCACTCCGGCAGTTCTTCATAAAGTTCCCGATAGCAGACCACAGCGCGCCGTAGTTCTTCCGTGGTCACTGTCCTCTTCTCCTGCTTTGCCGCGATCTGTTGTGCCGTCCGGTAGTGGCTGATCACCAGTCGATGGTCCACCGAGAGGTCCTCCGCCCACCCCTCAAAATCAGCCATGGGATATCCGCGCGCCGTCATGATTTCCACAATCAGGCGGTCCGCGTCGCGGATCGTGCCCGATGGATCGTCCACGAAGCGCGATTGTAGTGCCTGCCACCGGTCGGCAAATCGTTTCCTTTAGGCCGGCGTCAGGGAACGCAGCTTCTTTGTGCGTTCTTTGCGTAACAGCATCCAAACCAGAATCGCGATCACAACGATTGCGACAGTCAAAATCACAATACTTGCGGTGCTCATGTTCTGGGCCTCCCGGCAATCGAACTTGCCAGCCCCGGGCCATTGTGCGGGCTAGCAATACGGGTCGGCGCGATGTACGGATATTCGGGAACAGCTTGGGCTGCTGGAGCAGGTGTGGACGCTTCTTCGCCATCGATAGCCGTACGCCAAGTTCAGCGGCAGCGTCCACCACAACTGGACGGGCGACCGGGACAGGCGTCTGGCCATGCTTGCCAGCGAGTAAAATCGCTCGTTCGCATACCGGAAGCCGGCCAACAATTCCGCGGCACTCATGCGCTTTGGAAGATAAACCACGTCCTCGCGACTATTGTATTTTCGCCAGTCTCGGGTTAATATACGCCCCTCGGCTTCCATCTTCCGAAACAGCGGCGTTCCGGGGAATGGCGTCAGTATGTTGAACGTCGCGTTCTGAACCCCGGCGGTCTCCAGAAACTCAATGGTGCGCTCGAATATCTCCGGTGTATCCTGGTCGAACCCGAAAATAATTCCGGCTTGCACGGCGATCCCATGCGAATGGATGCGTTCCAGGATCCGCGAATACTCCTCGGTCCGATTGAACCGCTTGTTCTGATCGGCCAGGTTGTGCTGGGAGATCGACTCGAGCCCTAAGAACAACTGTTTGCATCCGCTCCGAGCCGCGAGTTCCAGGAACTCGTCATCGCGGCCGGCATGAACGCTCGCCTGGCTGCTCCACCACTTTCGATAAGGCGCAATGGCGCGGAACAGTCCCTTTGCGTATGCCATGTCGCCGGCAATGTTATCATCCCAAAAAATCACCACGTCTCCCTTGAAGGAGGCGTATTCCGCGGCTACCTCGGGTATCGGCCGGCTGCGCAACTTATAGCGGTACATCACGGGAATCGCGCAGAAATTGCATTGGCCGGGGCATCCCCGAGTGGCAAATAGAACGCCATTGGTATGGTCGCGCCGGTGAAACAGATCCTTGCGAGCCTGGGGAAGATTCTCCATGGATGGCGGGCTGGTTCGCCGGTACACGCTGCGGATAGAACCCGCTCGAAAGCCTCCCAGAAACTCTTCCCACAAGCCTTCCGCCTCTCCAACGAATATGACATCGGCGAATTGACGGGCCTCTTCCGGCAACAGGGTTACATGCGGACCGCCCATGGCGACGCATACGCCTCGCGCCCTGAACCGCCGGGCGATTTCATACGCGTGAAAAGCGCTGGGCGTGTGAAATGTTATGGCGACCACGTCCGCGTCGGTATTCCAGTCGAGCGCTTCGGCTTCCTCATCGACGTGAGTCACATCCCAACCCGGTGGGACTCTCGATGCCAGATAGGGCATCGTAATCTGTTGGAAGCTGAGAACCCGCGCCTTCCTGACTCTGTGTATGTCGGGCGAAGAGGCCGTTATCAGGAGAAGTTTCGGCATGATGCGACACCCGGCGCGCGCTCAGCTCCTGCCGAGGATCAACCGCTGGGGGTCGATTTCGTTTCGCAGGATGGCCAGTTCCTCATCTGTCGGTTCTTCGCTCACCGGCAGCGGATCGGCGAAGAGCATTTCAAAGCCGGTGTGGGCGACAACGTGTTCGCGCGTGACGCCGGGGTGCAGCGCTTCCACGCGCATGCGCTTCGATTCGGGGTCGAAGCCCATCAGAGCCAGCATGCCGATGACGCGGAAAGGGCCGGTTCCGGGCGGAAGTCCGGCGGCCTCGCGCGCGCCGGGGCCGGTCAGGTAGCCCGGAGTGGTCACGAAGTCGAGTTTCGGGACGAAGTGCCGGCGGTCGTGCGGAATGATGATCAGGGTGCGCCAGCAGAGCGAAGCGAGGTCGTTGGCGCCGCCGCTGCCGGGCAGTCGTACCTTCGGTTTCCGCCAGTCGCCGCCGATGAAGGTGGAGTTGAGATTGCCATAGCAATCGATTTGCGCGCCGCCGAGGAAAGTGTAATCCACCACGCCGCGCTGGCAGGATTCCATGATCTCGTTCATAGTCTGGTGCATCAGCGCGCCGGTTTGGGTGAAGGAATCGGCCACCGAGAGCGGCAATTTCACCAGTTGCGGCGCCACGCTACCGGCTTCGAAAAGGATGGTCAGGTGGGGCGCCCTGGTCTTTTGCGCCAGCATGGCGGCGGCCAGCGGCATGCCGGTGCCGATGACTGCGGTCTTGCCGTTTTCGAGCTGGCGGGCGGCCACCGTGACCATCAGTTCCATCAGGTTGTAGCGGCGGTTATCTTCCGGCATGGCTCTCCTGACTTCATCTAACCGCGGCGCAGCGGTTCCATTTCGCGCAACTCCGCCAGGCGCTTTTCGCCGCCGGCGAGCTCCAGGTATTCGGCAAATTCGCGGGGGCCATGGATGTACTTATCGAGAAACCGGTCGAGAGCGGCCTGGGTCTTGCCGGCTTCCATCCATTCGGCGAGGTGCGCTTCGTCGGAGTAATACTCATAGGGCATGTTGCCCGGAAAGCTGCCGTAGGGAACGTGGCAGACCGCGTCCACCAGCCAATAAGGGACCAGGGTCTTGGACGGCTCCGCCCGGAGTTCGCCGGTGGTCACAATTCGCTCGGTGGTAAGGATTAGGCGTTTGCTGGCGCGGGCCAGGTCCCAATCGGCCACGCCGATGCCATCCACGTGGGCGTTGCCGTAAATGTCGGCGCGGTGCACGTGAATGACGCCGACATCGGGAAACAGGGCTGGAACGGCGGCGAGCGCCACGCCGGTAAAAGGGCACTGGATGCGTTTGGCGGCGCTCTTTCCAAAAGTGCCGGTGCCGAGGAGGGTGCGCACGGGCAGAAAGGGGACGCCCATGGCCGCCGCTTTGAAGCGCCAGCCGAGGGTAGCGTTGCTCCATTCGGCGACGCGCACTTCGCCGCTCTCCATATAGCGGCGCGCGCAGGCCGAGAGGCCGCGCAATTCGAGGCCGACGATATAGGCGGCGTCGCAGCGGTCGAAGCAGCGGCCCGCTGCCAGGATCTGGAAATCATGGGTAGCGGTGTGACCGGCAAAGCCGAGGTGGGTACGGCGCCGCCGCACGACTTCGTGGAGCACGGCGGTCGAAATTCGGACGCCGCCGAAGCCGCCCGAGGCCAGGTAGTCGCCATCATGGATAAAGCGGTCCACGGCGTCGGCCACGGTCATGAGCTTGCTGGAGAGGCTGCGCGGCTTGGCGGCGAAGAGCGCGCGGGCCGCGTCCACGTCGGGAGCAGAGAACAGTTCGCCGACGGGATCGATGGAAGCCGGTTCGGTTCTCTCGATTTCCATGGGTTCAGCCGAGGTGAAGATCGAGAAAGCGGGCCTGAGCTTGGAGGGCTTCTTTCGATTCGGGGAGGTCGAACGAATACCAGTGAGCGTGGGGCATGGCGTCGAAGACCATGAGGCGCGCGTCGACGCCGGACCGCAGCAGCGCGCGGTGAAAGTCAACGGTGCCGCTGAGGCAGATGTCGCGAGTGCCGGTCATGCAGAGAGTGGGCGGGAAACCGGTCAGGTCGGAATACATTGGCGAGAGGACAGGGTCTGCGGGGTCGGTGGTGCCGACGTAGGCCGCGAGAGTCTGGCCGGTGGACGGGCGGAAGCCCATGAAGCCGGGAATGCTGAAAAGGTGGCCGGCGTCGCCGCCGCGCGCCATGTCGGCGAAACCGGAGAAGAAACCCAACGCGGCGGGCAAGGGCAGCCGCAGTTTTTTCAACTGGGCAGCCGTTTCGGCGGTGAGAATGGCACCGGCGGAGGTGCCGTAGAGGGCGATCTTCTTGGGCGAGTGGGTCTTGAGGACCTCGCGGTAGGCGGCCACACTGTCCTCCACCGCGGCCGGGAACGGGAACTTCGGCGCCAGGCGGTACTCGACCGAGATCACGCGGGTTGCGGTGAGGGCGGCGATGGGGATGGCCTCCAGGAACGAGCCGGAGTCAGTTTGGAATCCGCCGCCATGAACGCAGATGAGGACGCGGTCTTTCTTGTGGGGAGCGGCATTTTTCGGGGTAACGATCTTCGCCTTTACTCCAGCCACAGTGGTGTGTTCGATATCGACCGGGTAGGCGGCGAGCATTCTCTCGATGAGGGTGGCCGCTTCCTTCGATCCCTCGTCGGGCGCCCAACTGGTACCGGTGACGAGCTTGGCATAGGCTCGGGGAGAGACGGTCCTGGGGACGGGTATGGCCCGGGCGATGTGTACGGTGCCGTCGCTGTCGATGGTGGTGGAGCTGTCGGGGGCGGCCGACTGGGCCCGAGCCCGCCCGGCGAACGCGGCGGGCAAGGCAAGCAGAGAAGCCAAGTCTCTTCTAGTCATAACCTCTACTCTGACATAAAGCGATCGGCGGTTTGGATGTTTGGGAACGGTCCGGGGCCAAACCCAGTAAGCGGGTGTCTTACTTGGATGTGTCTTTTCCGGCGATGCGCTTGCCTCTGGTCTATCGGATAGATGGGGTCGGAGAGGCGTCCCAGCGCCGAATGGCACGCGGTATCCGAGATAGTGATACCGTTCGACCTGCTCACGCCACCGGCGGCTCTCTGCCGGGCCATCTACCAAGGCCAACCCCAGAGGCTCGCACGCGCTGGCGGTGCATGCCAAGGATACCATCTCGCAACAAGCCTCAGATACATCTGCGCGTCGCGGAACTCTCCCACCCAACTTCCGCACCTCGGGAAGCTTCAGGAAGCCTTCGGTCTGGAGTCTGAGTCCTGATCCGCGTACCAGCGCCAGTAGCGTCGCCACGCTTCGGCCGGGTCGTCGGCAAGGGGGCATGCCATGGTCAAACCTCCTCAACCATTCGGATCTCGCAGAGGGGGTATCTCGGCGTAGGCGCCGGCACAGCTACGATTCGTTCGTCTAGCATAAGTTGTCTCCCAATTGCACGGTACGACGCCCGCACACCGCGACCTCGCGGGAGGGCTTGTAAGTGACTGCAAAGATTGAGCGAAATATTTTTGAAAGTTTGTGATCCATTCCGGCGCGCTGGCGCGCGCGCAGCGGGACGGATGAAAAAATGCTTCGCGCCCGAGCGATTTAACTATCGAAAGGACTGACTTGCAAACGCGGCACGAAGAATGGCCGCTCCGCGCTCGCAGGTGTCGGGAGCCCATGGCGTGGCATACTTGGGCCAGGCTGGCGGAACTCGGGGCACGCCGGGTTCTTTCTTGATTGTTCTTTCTTGATTTGACGTTCGCATTTCCGCGTGATAGTGTTCCGAGGGTGATGGTTCGCGCGGATAGGCGGCGATTCGTGCTGCGCCGCGAAGAATCATGAAGAGGATCGACCGCTAGGGCGGGAAGGAGAGAAATCGATGAAGGATCGTTGGCCAGCTCCCGGCAGGCGGGATTTTCTGCGCACGCTGGGCGGCGGCGCGCTGGGGTTAGCGTTGGCCGGCAGCGGCCTCCCGGCCGAGCCGAAACCGCTGCGCGGCGTTTTTCCCATTGGGCAGACGCCCGTGACCGAGTCCGACAAGCTCGATCTGGAATGCCTCCAGAACGAAGTCAAATTCTGCAACCGTTTCAAGGTCCACGGCTTCGCCTGGCCGCAGATTGCCAGCGGCTGGGCGAGCCTTTCCGAGAAGGAGAGGCTGGATGGCGCCGAAGCCATCCTCGCCGCCGGCAAGGGCGGCCACACGGCGCTGGTGATCGGAGTGCAGAACAAGGAAGGCGATATCGATCGATCGATCGCGTATGCTAAACATGCGGCCGCCAATGGCGCCGATGCCATCATCTCGCTGCCTCCGGAGAAAGCCGACGACCAGGCCACGATGGCATATTACAAGACCCTCGGCCAGGCCACCCAACTGCCGCTGATCGTGCAGAGCCGGGGCGATATGAGCGTGGACCTGATCGTCGCCATGGCCAGGCAGATCCCCACCATGAAGTGCATCAAAGATGAGGCCGGCAACCCGCTGGCAAGGGTGGGGGAGATCCGCGAGCGCACCGGCGACAACCTGGCGGTGTTTTCCGGGAATGGCGTGCGCACCATGATCGACGAGATGCGGCTCGGTTTCTCGGGCCACTGCCCCTTCACCGTACTCGCCGACTTCTACGCCGCCACCTTCGATCTCTGGCACGCCGGCAAACGCAGGGAGGCGTTCGACATGTTCGGCCGGATCCAGGCGTTCAGCAGCATCACAGGCGCCAACAGCTATCTCATGGTGGTACGCGGCGTCTTCAGGGAAAACACCAAGACGCGCGCCATGAGCACGGCGGGCGGCGGCCGATCGGGGCAAGACGCGGCACGCCCGCTCGACGAGGCCACCAAGCAGGCTGTCCGCGACAGCTGGGATCAGTTCATGAAGCCCTACCTGCGCGGTTAGCTGAGCCAGGTTTCGAGTTCGTCGGCACAGAGCCGGGCTGGCGCCCGGCTGGACCGATCGACGATCGGTCCGCAGGTTAGACAACGTGCCCCACAGAAAACGGGTGTGATCTTTTCTTCTTTCAGGGCGCGAAATGCTGGGGGCGACTTCAGGAACTGGGAATCTCGGCGCTGCAGCCGGAGCGCCCGCGCCACGAAACCGCGCGGGTATCAGCGAATCAACCGAAGCAAGCCGTAACACACCAGGCAAACCCAGAAGTCGACCGCGAGCCCCCAATCGATACGGTAGATGCCGTGTTGCGCGCGCGGCGGCAGGTATCGCTCGACGCCGAAGTAAATCGCATTTCCGGCCAGCACGGCAATCAGCGACTGCCAGAATCGCCGTTTCATGAAGCCCGGTTCCACGGGCCGATGGCGATCATGAAGTTCACCGGCTTCAGAGTAGCACTTTAGCGGGCGGCGGGCCGCGCATGAGGGGCTTTGCTGCCAGAGTTTGGCGGATCGAGGTGCAATTTTAGGATGGTTCGCCCGCGATTGGGGCGGAGTCACGGGGAGAACCGGTCAAAACCGGCGATATCGATCCCCGTTGCGTTTCGAAGACAAACGAACCGCCGAAGCCGGCGCCACTGGAAGCCGCGGCCCACACTTGGATGCCCGATGCCGACGTTTGGGACCGGATCAAGAAGCACTCTGTCGAGCGACCGGCCACGGTTACCATCAGCGGCTTCCGGGACAGCAAATCGAACCAGGCAATTTCCGCTGGCCGGATAACCATCGAAAGTTCCAAAGACCCTGTAGGGGCGCCCATATTCTACCGTGACGTGCCGCTTTTGCCCACGGAAACGGAAAAAGGCGTGATCCGGCCATTACCGCCGGATGCATCCAGTCTGATTGCCTGGCGGCTGCGCAGTATCGATCGCCCCCAAAGCCGGTTGATTCTCGACGGCTTGCCGATGTGCACCAACTGTCATTCTTTTTCTCTCGATGGCAAGGCCCTGGGGATGGACGTGGATGGTCCGGAGAACGACAAAGGCACCTATGCCATCGCACCCATCGCGCCGCGCATGTCGATTCGGGACCGGGACGTAATCACCTGGAATTCCTTTCGGGATAAGCCGGCCGGACACCATACGATCGGGTTTTTGTCGCAGGTTTCGCCCGACGGCAGTATGCCGTAACCACGCTCAACGAAGAACTCTACGACGTCAACTTCAAGGACTACCGGTTTCTGCAGGTGTTTTATCGGCGCGGGGGATCCTGGCGTGGTACAGCCGGGCGAGCGGAGAAATGAAAGCTCTCCCCGGCGCGGACGATCCGCGTTACGTTCAGACCGATAGCGGTGGAGTCCCGATGGCAAATACGTGATTTTCGTCCGCGCGGAAGCCAGGAATCCGTATCCCGCAGGCGGGAAGTTGGCCGAGTATGCCAGCGATCCGAAAGAGACGCAAATTCAGTACGACCTGTACCGCGTTCCGTTCAACGGGGGCAAAGGCGGGCGAGCGGAGGCGATCGAAGGGGCGTCGCGCAACGGCTTGAGCAATTCGTTTCCCAAGGTTTCTCCCGACGGCCGCTGGATCGTATTTGTCAAATGCCGCATTTGTCAAATGCCGCAATGGACAACTGATGCGCCCCGATAGCCAGCTTTATATCGTTCCGGCCAGTGGCGGACACGCCGCTGATGAACTCCTGGCACAGTTTTTCGCCCAACGGCCGATGGATGGTCTTTTCCTCGAAGAGCCGTTCGCCCTACACGCAGATGTTTCTCACCCACCTGGACCAGGATGGCAACGACAGCCCGGCGGTTCTGGTTGAAAATGCTACCGCGGCAAACCGGGCGGTGAACATCCCGGAATTCGCGAACATACCGGCGGATGGTTTGTTGAAGATGGAAGTGCCGGCCGCGGAATTTTATTCGCTTTTCGACCGGGCGTCGGCGTTGGCGAACCAGGGCCGATACGCCGAGGCCATTCAGGAATGGGAAAAGGCTTTGAAAATCGACCCGGAAAATCCCAAGGCGCGGAACAACCTGAGCATCGCGTTGGTCAGGGCGGGGAAGTTCGCGGACGGGATTGCGTATTTGGAGAGGGCCGTCGAACTCAAGCCGGAATATGCGGAGGATCATTCGAACCTTGGCAAGGCGCTATCGGTGGCGGGAGGGCCCGACGAGGCAATGGCGCAGTGGCGGACGGCGGTAGAGCTTTATCCGGACTTTGCCGATGCCCATGCGTCTCTGGGTTTCGGCCTGGCTCGAAAAGGAAGAGTGGACGAGGCGATTGCGCAGTGGCGAAAGGCGGTAGAGATCAACCCCCAATTGGCCGACGTCCAGAGCAATCTGGGTGTCGCGCTATCCGAAAGAAGACAGTTCGACGAAGCCATCACCCATTTCGAGAAGGCTCTGGAGGCGAAGCCCGGCGATATCGAGATTCGCAATAACCGGGGCGCTGCCTTGCTTCACCAGCGAAAAGTGGCCGAAGCGATTGCCCATTTCGAAACGGTGTTGCGGGCCGACCCCACTCACGCTCATGCCCAGTTCAATCTTGGAGCGGCCCTGGTTCAACAAGGGAGTTTCGACCAGGCCATCCGGCACTTTCAGGCGGCCTTGAAGGTCGATGCCGCATTCATCGACGCTTACTGGGCTATGGGTAATGCCTACGACCTGCGGGGAAGCCCGCTTGAAGCGCTTGCCAGTTGGGCCGGCGGGCTTCGCTTAGCCCCGGACTATTTGCCGCTGCTGAAACAAACCGCCTGGGTGATGGCAACATCCCCGGACCGGTCGGCCAGAAATGGCGGCGAGGCCGTCGTGCTTGCCGAGCGCGCCCGGCGGCTCACCGGGGGCCGCGAGCCGGAGATCCTCGACACGCTTGCCGCTGCCTATGCCGAGGCTGGCCGGTTCCCTGACGCGATCGAGACTGCTCACCGGGCGATCGCCCTGGCCGCCGGGCAGAAAAAACGGCCCCTGGCGGAAGCCCTTCAGCGCCGAGCGGAGCTTTACGAGGCGAAAATGCCCTTCCGCGACACGCCCGGCCCGGCCGCGCAGGCATTGCCGCGGTAGACTGGCGTCCCATTGAGGACGGCTCGCGGCTTACAATCTGAATCATGCGGGGAGCGCCGGGAGGCTGGAATTCGCATTTGGCGATTGCGGCGGTCCTGGTGGTTGCCGGCGTTGAGGCGGAGCGGGCTCACCCGCAACCCGCGGCGCCGCCGGCCGGCGATTACGTCGATTCCGCCCTGTGCGCGCAATGCCACGCGGAGATTGCCGACCATTACCGGAAGACCGGCATGGGGCGATCCTTCTCCCATCTGTCCGGGAAGGCGCCGGCGGAACTCACCTCCGCGAAGCCCTTCTATCATCGGGCATCGGACACTTACTTCTCCATGATCGCGAGCGGCGGCCGGTATTATCAGCGCCGCTGGCAGATCGGGTTCGATGGCAGGGAAACCAATCTGGAAGAGAAGCAGGTGGATTTCGTGGTGGGTTCGGGCAGTCATTCCCGCGCCTATTTGCACCTGACCAGCCGGGACACGCTCGAGGAACTGCCGCTCGCCTGGTACGCGGAAAAAGGCGGTTCCTGGGGGATGAACCCGGGCTACGACCGGGCGGATTTTCCGGGGGCGACCCGCCTGGTGGCCTACCAGTGCATGTTCTGCCACAACGCCTATCCCAGGATTCCGGACGGGCATGCGGAGGAGGGCGCGGAGGCGCGGTATCTGCTGCCGCTGCCCGAGGGGATCGATTGTCAAAGGTGCCACGGTCCCGGACAGCGCCACATCGCGGCAGTCGGTAAGCCGGGGACCAGGCCCGAGGAGGTTCGCGGGACAATCGTCAATCCGAGCCGTCTCAGCCCGGATCGGGAAATCGAGGTTTGCCTGCAGTGCCATTTGGAAACCACCAGCCTGCCGTTGCCGCATGCGATTCAGCGCCGGAACCGGGGGCCCTTTTCCTATCAGCCGGGGCAGGCATTGGGGGATTTCCAGTTGTCTTTCGACCGTGTGCCGGGAACCGGGGAGCGGGCGGAAGTGGCGCACGAAGGCTACCGGCTCCTCGAATCGCAGTGCTTCCGGAAGAGCCGGGGGAATCTGCGCTGCACCACCTGTCACGACCCGCACAACGCGCTGGCCGGTGAAACCGCCGCCGCTCACTACAATGGCGCCTGCCTCGGTTGCCACCAGGCGGCTGTCCGGCGGGTGGTCGCCGCCGGTTCGCATCCGCTGGATTCCGCCTGCGTGAGCTGTCACATGCCCCAGCGGAGAACCGACGAAGCGGTGCATATTGTCATGACGGATCACGATATCCGGCGGCCGCCGCCGGCCATGGGCGATCCGCTGGCGGTGGAGGATGCGTCGCGTGAATCGCCCGTCGCCGCGTATCGTGGCGAGGTGGTTCCATTCTATCCGGCACGACTTCCGGCCACGGCGGAAAATGCCCTCGATATAGCCGTGGCGCAGCTTCGCGACGGGAGCAATCTGAAGGATGGCCTGCCGCGCCTGGAGGCTCTGATCGAGAAGTATCGGCCGCCGGCGGCCGGCTATTACGCGGACCTGGCGGACGGGTATGTCGCGGTGGAGGACGGCGCCCGGGCGGTACGCTATTTTGAGGAAGCCGTGCGGCGCGCACCCGGCTCGGTAGTTCTATGGGTGAGATTCGGAACGGCGCTGGTGAAGTTACAGCAGTGGGCGAGGGCCGAAACGGTCTTGCGGCGCGCGACCGCGAGTGCTGGCGATCCGTCGGCATGGGGTCTGCTGGGCCAGGCATTGTGGCGGCAAAACAAAATAGCGGAGGCCCGGCTGGCGTGGGAGACGGGACTGAAGCTCGATCCCGACCTGCCGGACCTGCACAATCGCCTTGGCTGGCTGCTCGCCGCCGGCGGCCAGTGGGTGGAGGCGGAAGCGGAGTTCCGCGCGGCGCTGGGAATCGAACCCGGCATTGCCGAGTGGCAGGCGAACCTGGCAAACCTGCTGGCGTCGCGAAATAAAACCGCCGAGGCCGCTTATTACTTCGAGCGCAGCATTCGGCTGAAGCCCGATTACGCCAGTTCCCGGCTCGGTTATGCCCGGCTGCTGGCCAACACCAATCGCAAACCGGAGGCGGAAATTCAGGCAAAGGCCGCGGTTGAGGCCGACGTGGGGCTGGCCGATGCCCACGAATTGCGGGGGTATTTATTGGCGGCCAGAGGCGAACTGGACGGCGCCGAGCGCGAACTGCGGGCGGCCGTACGGCTCGATCCCGGCTTCTGGCGCGCCCACTACGAGCTGGGGGCCGTCCTCGAGCGCAGAGGCGACGCGGCCGCGGCCATAGAGCATCTGGAGATCGCGGCGCAAGGCACGGACGCGGAGGCGAAAGCGTCGGCGCGGCAGTTACTCGAAAGCGTGCGACACTAAGTGGGAGCGGGCCGCGGGGCCGGCGCCGATTCCGCTCACCGGTGTTCAGCGCCCTTTTATTCTTTGACGCTTGACAACCATACGCCCTAAGTGCAAACTATATTAGCTTTTTGTGTTTAGGGGCAGGGATGAACAGCCGGATTATTGACGCGGCTTCGGAGTCCGCGGGGTGGAGGGTCACGTCCGCATGTTCCACGCGAGAGTCAAAACGCTGGCGGGAATCACCCGTCGTCGCAAATGACCCAATCCGGACTCATATTGCCTCCGGCGCCCTAAGGGTCGCGACCAACCGCGTCCGGTACCTATTGCAGAAAACCAGCTTCAGGAGGCTCCATGCGAGTGTTTCGAACGAGTTTGCTCTTGTTGGTAGCTTGTCTGACAACGGCCGTTGTCGCCTATTGCCAGATCAGCACGGGGACGATTACCGGGACTTTAACCGATCCTAGCGGCGCCGCGGTCCCCAATGTCCAGGTGACCGTAGTTCAAACCGAGACCAATTTCGAAACCAAAGTAAGTAGTAATCCGGACGGCGTTTATCGAGTGCCGGCGCTGATCCCCGGCACCTACCGGCTGACCTTCGAGGCCGCCGGCTTCAAACGCCTGGTCCAGAGCGGCATCACCCTGCAGGTGGGCGACGTCTTACCGGTGAACGTGCGGCTCGAGTTGGGTCAACTGAGCGAGTCGGTGCAGGTTTCGGCGCTGAGCACGCTGCTCGAAACCGAGACGTCTTCCACCGGTACGGTGACCGAGGGCGACACACTGTACACGGTGCCGCTATATCAGCGCTACGTCCTGAACTCGCTCGACCTGGTGCCGGGAATGACCATGAACGGTTACGCTTATGGCGGGTCGTTGGGCGGGTTCAACGTGGCCGGCCAACGCTCCACCGGAACGGCCGTGTTCTCGGATGGCATGCTCGGCAACGACCCCTTGGCCAGCACCGGGAACGACATCAAGCCGGTGGAGAATTCCGTGGAGGAAGTCAAAGTCCTGACCGGGACCCTGCCTGCCGAGTTCGGCCATTCCACGGGCGGAATCGTGACCGTGGTCAACAAAAGCGGCACTAACGGCTTTCACGGAATGGTGTCCGATTATGGCCGGACACGAAGCATGACTGAACGGCAATTTTTCAACGAGTACAAGACCTCGCAGTCGCAGCCGGGGGCGCCCAACGGCGTGCCCGCGTGGTTCATGCAGCCGGACGGATCCGGCGGCGGCCCCGTGGTTATCCCCCACGTCTACAACGGCCGTAACAAGACGTTCTGGTATGTCGGCTATCAGAAACTGATCGAAAAAAAGGCCGCAGCCTATACCAGTCAGACGCCCACTCCGGCGGAACTAGGCGGCAATTTTACCTTCGGGGGACTCGGCTCTCAGCTTTACGATCCTCTCACCACCACCCAGCTGGCTAACGGTACCTGGACCCGCAGCCCCCTCCCCGGCAATATCGTCCCCGCGAGCCGGTTCGATCCGGTGGCGGCCAAAATCATCTCCCTGAACCCCTGGGTTCCTCCTAACCAACCCGGATCGCTCAGCAGCACCGGGCCTGTGAGTAATTACACCTACGAGGCAAAATCGCGAACCTTCTACGAAGATTACTCCGGGCGCATCGACGAGCAGATCAACCCAAGCTTCAAGCTGTTTGGCAGCTATACTTACAACCATGAAAGCGGTCACGGGCGGCCTACAAGCATCGATTTGCCGGTTTTCGACGGCGCTAACGGAACCCTGACTCCATTCACCGAGCAGAGCTACTCCATCGGCGCGTCGTACATTATCGGCCCTACGGCCTTCAACGATTTCCGTGTTGGGTATTATAGGGCGCGGAACGACACTTTCGTTCCGTCTTACAACGAGAATTGGCCTTCCCAGCTTGGCATTCCGAATGACAGTCCCCTATTGATGCCGTCGTTCAGTTCTACCATGGCCTCGGGTTATACCAGCGCTCCCGCTCTCAACACCATGTACGGCCTCACCGTTCCGGGTCCCTCCCGCGATATTCGCGAGACGTTGTCGCTGCGCGACGACTTCAGCAAGATGGTCGGAACGCACTCTTTCAAAATGGGATACGAGGTGCTCGATTTCCGGGCCAATTACTGGCAGTTGGGCCAACCGAGCGGCATCTTCCAGTTCAACAACATGACGGCCGGGCTGCAGGCGAGCGGTGCGCCCGCGACCGCCACCCCTGGCAATCTCCTGGCCGCTTTCGAGCTGGGATCGGTGGCACAAGCCAACTTCACCACCTACACCACCACTTGGCTGCCGCGGGACGCCATCAACAGTCTCTATGTCCAGGACGACTGGAAAGCTTCGAAAAACCTGACTTTAAATCTCGGCCTGCGCTGGTCGACTGAGAGCCCGTATCACACGGCACACGGTCTGGAGAGCAACTTCAGCCCCACCACCGTGGATCCTCTGACCGGAATGATGGGCGCCATCGTACACCCCACCGGCGACCTGAACACACGCAGCCTCCGGGATTTCCAGCCGCGCATTGGCCTGGCATATCATCCGTTCAATAAGTTGGTTTTGCGCGGAGGTTTCGGAATCAACAGCATCGATATCCGCTTCCCCAACGCGCTGCAACAGTTCGACGAGTACCAGGCCCAGGTGGCGCAGGCGCGCGCGCCTGGCGATCCGCGGCCGCTGTTCCAACTCAGCCAGGGCCCGGCGCCGGTCCAGTATAATATTTTGTCCGATGATGCCTCCACTTACATCGGCACGAACTACAGCTCACGGACCGCCTATTGGATGGTCGGCAACCTGCACCCCGGTTACGTCATGAACTGGAACGGCACGGCGGAGTACCAGGTCAGCCCCAATAACCTGTTCAAGCTGATGTACCAGGGATCGGCCGGCATACACCTGATCGAGAGCTGGAATATCAACGTGTTCCCGACCAGTTTCGGAGCCGGCAATCCCACCCTGCAGTCTGCCGCTCTGGCCGCGACCCAGAACTACCTGCCGTATCCGCAGTTCGGCACCGTCACCCAAATGGCCAATACGGGGCACTCCACCTACCACGCGGGCACGGTCCAATTCCAGAAACGTTACTCCCAAGGGCTGGTGCTGGACACGTTTTACACCATGTCCAAGGCGATCGACGATTGCGACTCGGATTATGGCTCGTGCACTGGTGTGGCGCCCACTACCGACCGCGAGCTGAACAAGGGCCGCGCCGGGTACGACCGGCACCAGGTCTTCGTCACCAGCGCCACTTACAATCTTCCCATCGGCAAAGGCCGCCACTTCCTGAATCACAGCCGCGTTCTGGACTTTCTCATCGGCGGCTACAACATTGCCTGGGTCCAGACCTTCATGACCGGCAATCCCATGAGTTTCAGCTTCACCGACAACCCCAACAACGAGTTTCCCACCAGCATCGGCAACTGGGTGCCCAACCTGGCTTGCAGCGACATTACTATGAAGGAGTTCGGGCTGGGTAAGGCCATCGGTGGCAACCGTTTCAATCAGTCGCTGGAAAACCCGCTGCTCAAGGTCAGCTGTTTCACCGCTCCGGCGGCGTTCACTCCCGGAAATGCGGGACGAAATATCGTGACCGGGCCGGGGATCATTTACTCGCAGGCTTCCGCTTCCAAGAATTTCAAATTTAAGGAGCGCTGGAATCTGCAGTTCCGCTTCGACATGCAGAACCCGTTCCACAATTACGGCTTCGCCAACCCGAGCACGCAGGTGGACTTCCTGAACCCGCAGTTATTCGGCAAGATCACCGGCGATCAGACCACGGCTTCTTTCGCCGGCGAGCCGCTGATGAACTTCGTGCTCAAGCTAAGCTGGTAGACTGGAAGACCGCCGGGGTCGAGCGTCCGTAGCCCGGCCAAGCCCGCTCCACCCCGCCGCAGCGCACTTCGTTATGATGGGGAAGATATCATGGAATTTTCACGAAGAAGAATGATGCAAGGGGTAGGGGGCGCGGCCATCGCGCAGTCTCTCCCAAGCGGGGCCGCCGCGCCGGCGCCGCGAAAGTGGCCGATTGAGGAAGGTCCCGACACGCCAAAACTTTCCTTATCGCCCGGTGACGGCGGCGGCCCTTTGCCTGCCGGCCTGCAACCACCCGCCGCGACGCCGGTCCCGGCTGGCCGCGGCGCGGGTGGCTTCGGCGGCTTTCTGACTCCCGCCGCGGCGCCGCCCCCGCCCGCGGAAACCGAATCCGGAGGGCGCGGCGGCTTTGTCCGCAATCTCCCGGCCGCCTATCGGCGCCTCCGGCAGATCGGTGTCACTCATGTCATCGGCGTACCGGTGGGAAACTGGACGGAAGAGAGTATTCGGGGCGCGGTCCAGACCGCCAAGGACGCCGGCCTGGTGGCTTATAACTCGATGATCAACCTCCCGGCCAGTGTCATTTATGGCAGAGACAGCCGCGCCAAGGACATGGAGCCGTTCATCGCCTCCATTGAGGCTGCCGGCAAGGCCGGTCTGCCCGTGGTGGAGTACAACTTCTACGCGCATCGCGCCATCGAGGGCTATTACGAGACAGTCGGCAGGGCCGGGGCGGGCTACACGGGCTTCGACTACGAGCTGGAGTTACTGATCGATGAGAACGGCCGCGTGGTGCAGCCCATCTACCGCGACGCCGGCGGCCAGATCACTCCCGAGACTTTGGCGGCCTTCCCCAACGCCAGGAAAGTGAAGTTCAAGGACCTGCCGCCGCTGGCCGATGAAGGCGCCCATAACCTGCAGGAAATGTGGGCTAACATCACTTACTTTCTGAAGGCTGTGATTCCGGTGGCCGAGAAGGCGGGAGTGCGCATGGCGCTCCATCCCAACGATCCCCCGGCGCCCATCAGCCGCGGGTCCCAGCAGATCATGGGAACCGTGGCGGGCTGGAAGCACCTTATCGAAATCGTCAACAGCCCCGCCAACGGCATCACCTTCGATTGCGGCGTCACTCGTGAGATGGGTGAGGACCCGGTACAGGTGGCCGATTACTTCGCCAGCCGCAAACGCATCAACCATTGCCACTACCGCAACGTGCTGGTAGTCAAGCCCTATGAGAAATACCAGGAAGTGTTCATCGACGCCGGCATGGCCGACATGTTCGGCGTGATGAAGGCTCTGGTGCGGAATAAGTACACCGGGACGATTTACCCCGAGCACCCCCGTGCGCTCGACACGGACCGGGACCGCATCGCGCCCGGCGGCCGCATCGGCGGCTATCCCGGCGGCGGGGGCCCCACCGGGATTACCTACAGCGTGGCTTATGCCCGGGCCATGATGCAGGCGGCTCTGGAATCGGTATAAGGCGCTGCTTAGTGGGGCGGGTTGGCAACCCGAGGACCGCTCCGGCCGGGCCCCGCCCCGCTGTTCCTTGCTGAGGCCGAACCACGCCCCGACCCGGGTTCCATAGGTCATGGATAAACAAACCGAAGGCGGTGGTTATGCCATACCTGTCGCCCTGGTAGCGGTCTTTGTATTTCTCGCCTGCATCGTCAGTCCACCCTCTTTGATGGACGACGTGGACGCGGTACAGGCGCAGATTGCCCGCACCATGCTGCAATCGGGCGATTGGGTGACGGCGCGTCTCGACGGCGTCGCCTATCTCGAAAAAGCGCCCCTGAAGTACTGGACGATCGCGGTATCGTTCCGGTTGTTCGGCGTCCACGATTGGGCCGCGCGAATCCCCATCGCTCTGTCGGCGGTGCTGCTGTGCGTGGTCACGGCACGATTCGGGGCGTGGGCATTCGGACGCCGCGCCGGCCTGTATGCGGGGCTGGCACTGGGTACCTGCGTCGGAATGTTCCTGTTTACCCGCGTTCTGATCCCGGACGTTATGCTGACGCTGGCGATCACCGTGGCTCTATTCAGCCTGCTGCGGGCGCTCGAAGAGGAGGAAACGCATCCGGCGCGATGGGCGCTTTCCATGTGGGCGTCGTTGGGCGCCGGACTGCTTTTGAAGGGTTTGATCGCCGCCGTGTTTCCCGCCGCGGCGGGACTGCTCTACCTGGCGATCACCGGGCAGTTATGGACACGGGAGACATGGAGGCGCTTGCGGCCCTTCCCGGGGATGGTGCTTCTAGTGGCCATCGCGGCGCCGTGGCACGTACTGGCAACGTTATCGAATCCTCCGTACTTTGACTTCACCATGCACAGCGAGCGGGGGTCCTATCATGGCTTTTTCTGGTTTTACTTTATCAACGAGCACTTATTGCGCTTCTTGAACCGGCGCTATCCGCGCGATTACAACACGGTACCGCGGCTCTACTTCTGGATCTTTCATCTGTTATGGCTTTTTCCGTGGAGCGTCTATCTGCCCACGCTGGCGAAGCTGAAATATCGCGGTCGGGACCGCGCGGCGCGGTTGAGGCTTCTGGCGCTCTGTTGGACGGGCTTCATTCTGGTGTTCTTCACCTTTTCGACGACCCAGGAGTATTATTCCATGCCCTGTTATCCCGCCCTGGCGTTGCTGTTGGGATCTGGCCTCGCAAGCGCTACCGGGAGGTCGCGGCGAATGGCCGCTTACGGCACCCGGGTTGTAGCGGCGTTGGCGACTCTGGCGGCAGTGACGGTTACGGCGATTCTGTGGATGGTTCGGGGCCTGCCCACGCCCGGTGACATTGCCGCGGCGCTGAACCAGAGCGCCGACGTTTCCGTCTATACGCTTTCGCTGGGCCACACGTACGATTTGACGCTCCGGGCATTCGCCTATTTGCGGCTGCCGCTGGCGGTGGCGGGCTTCGCGTTCGCGATCGGAGCCACGGGAGCGTGGGTGGCGGCGCGTCGCGGGGCAATTCCGGCAGCGGCGCTGACGGTGATGATGATCCTCTTCTTCCACGCGGCGCGGCTGGCGCTGGTGGTGTTCGATCCGTACATGTCGTCGCGGCGGTTGGCTGAAGCGCTGGTGGCGGCTCCGTCGGGAGCGCTGATCGTGGACGATCAGTATTACACGTTCTCGTCGGTGTTTTTCTATACTGATCGGAGGGCGCTGCTGCTCAACGGCCGCGTGAACAACCTGGCCTACGGCTCCTACGCGCCCGATGCGCCGCGGGATGTGTTTATCGGCGACCGCGATTTTCAAACATTGTGGACGGGGCGCGCGCGTTACTACATCGTGGTGGAGGGTCCGCAAGTCCAACGGCTGGCAAGGCTGGTAGGCGGACAGGCACTGCACACCGTGGCCGCAAGCGGCGGCAAATTCCTTTTTACGAACTTGTAAAGGCACGCATCTGGTGGCGGGGCAAGGCCAGTCTTACTCGCCTGCCCCCTCCCGTGCGGGCAACCCGAGTAGCCGCGCGGCATTGTCCCGGTAGACTTTGCGAAGAACTTGCTCCGGCAGACCGATGCCATAGATCCGCCAGCGGCCTTGCGGTGGAATGCGGGCGGGGGCGTAATCGAAATACTCGTCCTCGGTTTCGAGAAAGCGATAATAGATTTCGTAGAGAGTGTCGCCAAAACTCTGTTGCGGCGTGCTCGAACCAGCGCTGGCGTCCGTGCCGAAGACGATCCGGTCCTGGTACTTGTCGAAGAACTTGCGGGACATGCGAGGTTGACGCCCCAGTTCGCCGATGCGAGCCGCGATATCCACGTGCATGTTCGGGTGGCTGTCCAGACACTCGGAAACGTATGGGAGATCCTCGGAATCGGCAACGTGAAGGCAGACAAACTGAGTCCGCGGATGGCGCCGCATGATGTTGCGCCGGGCCTCCTGCAACTCGCGATTGCCGGGAAAGTCTTTTCCATGAAAAGACCAGCTTGGATGCGCGTGCAATTCCTCCCAGCGCTCATTGAAGCGGTCGATGGGTAAAAAGAAGGCTTCGGGGTCGGAAATGTGAATGGCGACGGGCATCTTCAATGCTCCCGCCATGTCCCACATGGGGTCGAACCGCGGATCGTCGATCCGAACCAGCCTGTTGGTTCCCTGGTCGCGCAGGTAGAGCCCGAGTGTCTTGAGGATCTTCAATCCCGCGGCGCCGGCTTTATGGCTATCTTCGATCAGGCCGGCCTGGAGCTTGGCATAACCGGGCTCGGATGCCCGCGTCCACGCCGGCTCGGTAAAGACGATGAACCGGCCCGGATGCGCTCCCGGCAGTTTGGCGAGCGCTTCCCGCAACCCGTCGCCATATCCCCCGGTGACACTAACCATCGTCCGGATATTCTTACGATCCATGACGGCCAGACAGTTGGCCGGGTCCACGCTGAACTGGATCCTGTTGGGGTCGTCCCGGCTCACACCAGTGATGTGGGTATGGAAATCGATGACCGGGAAGCGGGAACGCGGCACGTGCGTCTCGGGAAGGTGCAGCATGCTCCTGGGTTCGTACCGGTCCAGCGGAAGGTCCGTGCCGGCTGTCTCGGTGGCGCGCGACGGCGCGCCCGGCTGCTGCGCTTGAGAAACCCGGCGCGAGGCGAGCGTAGTCGCGCCCAGCGTCATCCACTCTCGACGATTCATCGGTCAGAGTGAGTGTATACATTTCAGCATGGAGTGTCAAACCGGGCACAGGCCCTGTGTTGTTAGCATGTGATCTGTCCGCTCCAATTAGCAGGTGATCTGTCCGCTTGACGCGGATGGGAACCTGGGATCGTGAGTCCTGAACTGTCGCGGTCGGGTACGCCGTGAGAGGATACCGGTCCCCTTCAGTGCGGCTTGCCGGCAGCGCCAGTCCGGACGGTTGATCGGTTCCGAAGCCATCATAAACGCAGGTTGCAGTCTCTAGCGGGATGCCCGTCATAGATGAAACTAGCCGCGATGCCGGCGTCGTAGGCGTAGGCCATCACCCGTACATCCGCCCAACCTCCGGATCGTCCTGCAGGTTCCGGAGCCATACTCACAACATCGCCAGCGGGGTATCGTGCGCGGGCGCGGGGAAGGCGCGGTCGATCGCCGCGACGTCTTCTTCTGACATCGTCCATCCGTCACCGCCGGCGTTTTCCCGAGTGTGGTCCGGGTCGCCGGCTTTGGGAATGGTGAACAGGTGCGGCAGGCGGGTGAGAAAGTTCAGAGCCACCTGGCGCACCGTGCGTCCGTTGCGTTCGGCCACCTGGAGAAGCGCCTTGCCGCCGGGCGAATTGGGGCGCGGGAAGGCGCCGTGCCCGAATGGCGAGTAGCCCACCACGGCGATCTCCTGCCGCTGGCAGTAAGGGATCAGCTTGCGTTTGATGCCGCGCTCACCCAGGTGGTACAGCACCTGGTTGGCCGCCAGGCGATGGTGCCGCAGCGCGGCCTGCGCGGCCCTCACCTGGTCCACGTCGAAATTGCTGACGCCGGCGAACAGGATCCGCCCGTCGTCGATCAGCTTTTCCATGGCGCGCATGGTTTCGGCGATAGGGTACCGGCTCTCCCAGTGGAGCAGATACAGATCGAGATAGTCGGTGCCCAGCCGCTTCAGACTACGCTCGCACGCGCGCAAAGTCCCGTCGAAGCTGGCGTTGGATGGGAGCACCTTGCTCACCAGGAACACTTCGCCGCGGCGCCCGGCGATGGCCTTCGCGGCCAGTTCCTCGGCCCGCCCGTTGCCGTACATCTCGGCGCTATCGATATGGGTCAGCCCCAGGTCGAGCCCCGCGCGCAACGCCTCGATGGCGCGCAGTTCGCTCGCTCGCGCCCCTTCGATCATCCAGGTCCCCTGGCCGATAACCGGCACTTCCATACCCGTAAATCCGAATAGCCGTCTGGTCACGAGAACTATTATGCCACCTGCCCGGAACAGCGCCGGGCGTCGTGAAACCGTTTCCATCCCCGGTTCATCTATTCGGTTAGGTACGATGCATCATTTTGTAGGTTTCCGATGAATCGATTGGGGTTAGTCTTGGTGGCCGCTCTCGTTTGGCCTCTTTGCGGCGCCGACCTGGAGGAAGCGCGCCAGCTTTACAGCCGGACGGAATATCGGCAGTCGCTGGCGGTGTTGCGCGCCGTGGCGGCCCAGGATGGCGCCGTCCTTGCCCTTGCCGGCCGCAACGAATATATGCTGGCCGACTTCAAGCGCTCCTCGGAGCTGTTCGAAAAAGCCGTGGCGCTCGACGCGGCCAACAGTGATTACGCCTGGTGGCTGGGACGGGCTTATGGCCGGCGCGCGGAAACTTCTTCGCCGCTAACCGCTCCGGGTTACGCTTCGCGAGCCAGGCAGAATTTCGAACGGGCCGTGGAATTGAATCCCAGGAACCTGGACGCGCTGGGCGACCTGTTCGAATATTATCTGGAGGCTCCCGGCTTTCTGGGCGGCGGGACGGACAAGGCCCGCGCCACGGCCGAGCGGATTGCGGTAATCGACGCCGGCGAGGGTCACCGGATGCAGGCCAAGCTGGCCGAAAAACGCAAAGAATACGCCACTGCCGAGATGGAATTGCGGCGTGCGGTGGAAATCGCGCCCCAGACGGTGGGTCGATTCGTCGAACTGGCTCGTTTCCTGGCGCGGCAGGGCCGCTTCCACGAGTCCGACCAGAGTCTGGCGCGGGCCGAGAAGCTGGCCCCAGGCAATCCACGGCTAATTTTCGCCAAGGCCGACATTTACCTCAGGAGCGGGCGCAACCGCGACCAGGCGAAAACGCTGCTGGAGCGCTACATGAGTTTGCCGCTGTCGCCCGAGGACCCGCCACGGCAGGAAGCCGCGAAGCTGTTGCAGCTGGCGCAGGGGCTCTGAACACTCACCGTGGTTCCGGCATTCGCGCCCCGTCTTCGGTGAGCAGATCCAGAAACGCCTGGGCGGCGGGGTGGAGTTTCTTGCGGCGGCGATGCAGAATGCCGACGGGGCGTTTCAGCCCCGGCGCTTCCAGCGGTACGGCTACCAGGCGGCCCTGCTCGATCTCCGCCTGCATCGTGCGCGCCGGCAGAATGCTGGCTCCCGAACCGAGCGCTACCGCTTCTTTGATCGTCTGAATATTGTCGAAGTGCATGGTGACGCGCACCTCGGCGCCCTCCCCGCGTAGGAACCGGTCCAGTTCCCTGCGGATGGTCAGATCCTCGTCGAAAGCCACGTATTCGATGCCGTTGAGATCGGCGGGATAAACCTGGTCGCGGCTGGCCAGCGGGTGGGAGGGAGGGACGGCGAGCTGCATTTCCTCTTCCCGCCAAGGCAGTGCGGCGATCTCACGGCTGGACTCGGGATAGCTCACCAGCCCGAGGTCGGCCGATCCATTGTGTACGGCATGGTAAATCTGATCGGGCCGCATGTAATCGACATCCACGCGGGCCGCCGGCAAGCGGGCCGCAAAGGCTTCGCGAATCCGGCTCATCTCCGACAGCCCGATGGAGTAGATCGAGGCTACCCGCACCGTGTCTCCAGCCTGGCGCTTCAACTCGTCCAGCGCCGCCTGGAATTCCTCCTCGCGAAGTACCACGTGACGGCAGAAATCGGCGTAGAGTTTTCCCGCCGCCGTAAGTACCAGCGGCCTCTTGCCGCGATCCAACAGGGCCACGCCCAGACGCCTTTCCACTTCCTGCACGTGTTGGCTCGCCGCCGATTGGCTGATTCCGCATTTCGCCGCCGCCTTACTCATGCTGCCGGAATCCGCTATCTCTTTGAAAATAAGGAAACCAGAGGATGCCACTGAAGTATTATAGCATTAGCAAATCTAATTGTAATGTCACCAGTAATTTTTGTTGCCTAATACTTCTCGCATTGATACACTGACTCTTAAGGTATCCCCACCAAGCTGGAAAGATGTTGGCCACCGGACTACCCTCCGATGCCGGCGAGAGAGCCACTTATTATGCCTGATACAACGCTCAGACCAGGGCTCCCGGACGCACAGGGACTCTATCACCCGCAAAATGAACGCGATGCCTGCGGTATCGGCTTCGTAGCTAATATTAAAGGCCAGAAATCGCACGACATCATCGTCAAGGGCATCCAGGTCTTACTCAACCTGACGCACCGGGGCGCCTGCGGCTGCGACCCGGAAACCGGCGATGGCGCCGGCGTGGTGATCCAGATCCCCCACAAGTATCTCTCGCGGGAGTGCGCCAGACTGGGCTTTACTCTGCCGGCGCCCGGAGAGTACGGCGTGGGTATGACGTTCCTTCCCGTGGAGCCGCCCGCGCGCCGTACGGCGGAAGGGCTGATCGAGCGTCTGCTTGCCGAAGAAGGGCTCAGCTTGCTGGGTTGGCGCGATACGCCCATCGACGGCTCGGCCATCGGCCGCGTGGCGCGGGCGTCGCAACCCTACATTCAGCAAGTGTTCGTCGGCCGCGGCCGGGGCATGACGGAGGATCAGCTCGAGCGCAAGCTCTACGTCGTGCGCAAGCGCGCCGAGGCTGAAGTTGCCGCCGGCGACATGCCAGGCAAAAGCTTTTTCTACATCCCCTCGCTTTCGGCGCGCACCATCGTATATAAAGGACTGCTGCTGGCGCCGCAAATCGGCCACTTCTATCCGGAGCTGAGCGACCCGGACGTGCTCAGCGCGCTGTGCCTGGTGCACCAGCGTTTTTCCACCAACACCTTCCCTACCTGGCAACTGGCTCACCCGTTTCGATATATCGCGCATAACGGCGAAATCAACACCCTGCGCGGCAATGTGAACTGGATGCACGCGCGCGAATCGGTGCTGCGCTCGCCGTTATTCGGCGACGATTTGAAGAAGCTCTTCCCGGTGATCGAGCCGGGCGGCAGCGATTCGGCGGCGTTCGACAACGCGCTGGA
>JBEKZL010000300.1:0-10195 GCA_049509915.1 Bryobacteraceae bacterium
CACATGCTCGATCCCCAGTCCTTCTATAACAAGGAGGATCTCTGGGACCTCGCCCGCAAAGGCACCGGCCAGGCCGAAGGCGCCGAAACCGAGTCGCCCACCTACGTCGTGGCTACCCTCCCCGGCGAGAGCAAAGCCGAGTTCCTGCTGCTCTACCCCTTTACGCCGCGCAACAAGGACAACCTGATCGGCCTCATGGCCGCGCGCTGCGACGGCCCCCACCTGGGCGAAGTGGTGGTGTTGCAACTTTCCAAACAGGAACTGATCTTCGGCCCCATGCAAATTGCCGCTCGCATCAATCAGGATCAGACCATTTCGAAGGACTTGACCCTGTGGAACCAGCAGGGCTCGCAAGTGCTGCGCGGCCAGACCCTGGTGCTGCCCGTCGGCGACACCTTCCTCTACGTCGACCCGATCTATATCCAGGCAACGGAAGCCCGCATGCCGCAATTAAAGAAGGTAGTGCTGGCCGTGGGCAATCGCCTGATCTACGCCGATACATACGATGAGGCGCTGGCCCAACTTGGCGCCGGCTCGCCGCTACCGGTCCAACAGACCGCCGCGCCCGGTACGCCCGCGTCCGCCTCCGCCGCACCGGCCCCACCCGCCGCCGATGCCAGGCTGGCCCGCGTCCGCGAACATCTCCGCCGCTACAACGAACTCGCCGCCCAAGGCAAATGGTCCGAAGCCGGCAAGGAACTGGAAGCCGTCGAAGCCGAAGTCAAACAATAAGGCGCGGCGCGCAGCAGCCTAAGGCCACCGTGGCCGAACCATTCCGGCCGCTGCCGTGCGCATGCGAGTGGCGACGGCGCCGCGAGCTGTCCAGACGACTGAACAGTGCAACATAAGGCACTATGTTGTGTGGGTCACGCAAGGACCGCGGCCGAGGGAGGGTTGAGCCATGAAAAGCAGAACTTCGCTGCCTGAGGAACTCAGGGCGGAGGTTATAAGTCGATCAAATAACCGTTGTTGCGTTTGCCAGATTCCGTTTCTGCAGCTTCACCATATCGATGAAGATCCATCTAACAACGATTTCGACAACATTGCCCCGCTTTGTCCAAACTGCCACAGTCAGGCACACTCAACGAGTCTGCTGACAACGAACTTGACCGCGTCTCGCCTGAAGCTGTTGAGGGATAAGTGGTACAGCTATTGCAAAACAGGAAGGACGGTTCTGTCATCGCTTCGAGTGCACGGCTCAAGCTAAAGAACCTGGTTCACTCCCTGGGTGCTGCCGACTATAGCTGGAAACGGATGTTCTCAACCGTGGACCCAAATTATGCCGAGATGAATCGGGAAGACATCATTGATAGAGTGTTTTCAACGTCGAACCGTGACGACCTGGCTGCCGCTTTGGAAACTGTTAAGAATATGTATGGCAGCAGGTGGAGCGATCCTTCTTTGGTGCAGAAGTTTCAACAGGTCTGCAACGCCTTTGGGATTGGCTATGACGAGTTGCTATAGCGCTGCGTAAAGCGCCAGCCCCCTTGCAAAAGACGGGAGCCAGGCGACGGACGGAGCGTTATCCGCGGGCCGGAGGAATGTCTGCGGCCTTGTTCAACGATAAGCTTCGCGACGATTGCGGATGCGGGTGATTTCGATGGAATGGCCGAGATCGCGGAAAAAGACGCGGTGATCCTGTGTGCGGAGACGGTACAGCGGCGGATGGGTACCTTGGAGACGCTTGACGTTGCCTTCCTCGGACTGGGCGAAGCGGGCGACAGTTCTGAGAATCTGGAGGGCGGTCTGTTGATCGATGGCGCGGAGGTCGGCCTTGGCCTGATCGGTGAAGGCTACGCCCCTAGCCTTTGCCGTTCGGTTCGTCCGGCGCGGGCGGCTGCCCCATCTTTTCCCAATCGTCCATATTCAGGCCGAAGTCGGCGAGGACCGCTTCGAGCGGAATTGGATCATTGTGCTTGCGCCATTCGTCGCCCTTCCAGCGCGGCCAGTTGCACGGGCGGCAACTGATCGACGAGGGCATGCACGTGGTGGCGGGCGTCAGCGTTCATCGGCATCCTCTCTTATCTTCTTGGGCCGCTACTGGAACGGAAACGGACGTCCGGGTGTCTCGGAATGGACGCTCCCCGCGGCAGGGCATTGCGACCAATCGAGATTCGCCATGATCCGCGCTCCTTCTCTGAGCATACCTCCGTTGCCGCCCTGCCTTTACTACGAAAAATAGCACCCTCGAAGCCCAGCCATATCAAAGAGTTCCGCTCGGAACACCCCAGCCCGACCCGACAATTCAATTACATGAACCGACCCGTTTTTGTGGGGCAGGTTGTCAACCTAATGCCGCATAGTTTTCCGTTAGGGCGACACTCCGCACAGATCGTGGGGCAGCCAATTCTGGCTGCAGCCGGCTTTTTAGCCGGCTTCCGCCTGGCAGGAACACTCTCTGCACCCCGAAAGAGCCGCCTAGAAAGGCGGCTGCGGGCAAAATTGCCTGGCAATTTTGCCCGCAGCACAGCTTACGCGGGCGTGCGTGGGCTGGAAAACTATGCGGCATTGGGTTGGCAACCTGCGGACCGGTTGCCAACCGGTCCAGCCGGGCGCCAGCCCGGCCGTGTTGCCGACGAGTTCCTACGTTTGACAATTAAAGTCGCCCTGCCCGGTGCCCTTTTTCATCCGTCCCGGTTACGGCCCCACGGGCCCGTGAAGTTGAGTCACAAACCCAAGAAATTTTAGTAACTCCATCCATTCCAATGCCCTAGCGACAAGTCCCCGGAATCCAGCCCCCGTTTTTCCGCGCTCGCCCGCTATCGTAAAGCCGCGGGCGACCTCGTAAAGCCGCGAGCGATCCTTATGTTCATTCTGACTCCCCCAGAGCTCCAGGTCATCGACGCCCTATCTAACGGCGCGACCCTCAACGACGCCGCCGCCCAAGCCGGCGTCCATCGAAATACCATCGCTAACTGGCGCCTCAACTCGCCCGAGTTCCGCGAGGCATTAGCCCTCGTCCGCCACGACCGCGCCGTCCTCTACCGCGAGCGCGCCATCGAGTTGGCCGACCTCGCCTTCGAAACCCTCCGCGCCGTCCTCACCGACCCCAAGTCTTCACCCTCCGTACGCCTCCGCGCCGCCATTTTCATCATCAATAAAGCCACCGCCCCGCCCAATTTCGAGCAGGAGGACGCCGTCGGCATGGCCAACCTCGACCGTCTCGCCCAAAACCGCCTCCCGATGCACAATTTTGCACAAACGTGCCCAACGATGCACAGTCCCAGCCCAAAGCCGAGCCGGGAAAAGCCTCCCCGATGCACAATTTTGCACAAAAGCCGGCAACCTACTTGCCCAATGGCACATAGTCTTCACTCCTGGCGCGGGGCAGCCGGGTCCGCAGCCTGAATAGGCTGCCCCACGGATTCCGGGAGAGTGTCGAGAATTAGCCGGGACACCACACTAGAGACCGCGAGCGACCCGGCAAAGCCTGGCACGGACCAGGCCGGGGACGTCTTGAGGGCGGGTGACGGCCAGAACCTCAAATCCCGCGGCGCGGCCGGAAGCCTGGCCGTTCACCGAATCCTCCACCACCAGGGCGCTGGTTGCGCTCAGGCGCCCGGCGGCTTCCAGGTACGGCTCCGGGTCCGGCTTGTGGCGGGCAACATCTTCCGCGGTTACCACGGTATCGAAGTGCTTCCGCAGGCCACCGGCCACCAGCAGCGCCTCGACTTCCAGGCGCGAGCTGGAAGTGACCACCGCCAGTTTGTAATCGCCATGCAGTTCGGCCAGAAAACCGTCCAGTCCGGCATCAAAGGGCGGCGCGGCGAGGGTTCGCTGGCGAAACAAAAGCTTCTTGGCAGGGTATTGCGCGAAAAGAACCTGCCAGTCGATTGGGGGATGGGCATCGGCGGACAACTCGCGCATCACCTCGCGGTCGTCCACCCCAACGTAGTGGTCGCGATAATATTCCCACACCAGGGTTACGCCAAATGGCGCCAGCACCTCCGCCCAACAGGCGCAATGCACCGGCTCGGTATCGGCCAGTACGCCGTCGAAGTCGAAGAGAATAGCGTCCGGGCCGGGCATGATTCGTCAGAATTTGAGCGTAACACGCGCCGGTGTGGTATCACTGTTAAGCGGAACGCAAATTATGGCTACTGAAGAAGAACTACGAGCGGAACTGGAGCGCCTGCGCAAGGAGAACGAGGCGCTGAAACGCCCATCGCGCGGACAGATATCGATGCGGGTCAGCGAGAAGGGCGGCCTGTCCGTGTACGGTTTGGGGAGGTTTCCGGTCACTCTTTACCGGGAGCAATGGGAGAAGTTGATGGCGATGGCGGAGGATATCAAACAATTCATCCAGGATAACGACAGCGCTCTCAAAAAGAAGGAGTAGGCATGGCGCAAGCGGCGGCCCTGATCACCGGGGCATCCGGCGGGATCGGGGCCGAGCTGGCTAAATTATGCGCGGCGGATGGCTACACGCCCGTGCTGGTGGCGCGCGGCACCGAAGGACTGTATCGGCTCAGCGCCGAACTGGCCGCGCGCTACGGCGTAAACCCGAGGGTGGTGGCGGCGGACCTCGCCGATCCGTTCGCGCCGAATGCCATTTTTGACGCGCTCCTGGGCGAGCCTCCCGCGATCCTCATCAATAACGCCGGCTTCGGATGGCGCGGCGCTTTCGGCGATGGCGATTTCAACGCGCAATTCGAGATGATCGAGGTGAACGTCCGCGCCTTGACCCATCTCACCCGGCTGTTTCTGCCAGGTATGCGCGGGCGCGCGAACGGCCGCATTCTGAACGTGGCCTCCACCGCGGCCTTCGTTCCCGGCCCGTTTATGGCCGTGTACTACGCCAGCAAGGCGTTCGTGTTCTCTTTTTCGCTGGCGGTGGCCGAAGAGTTGAAGGGCTCGGGGGTGACGATGACCGTCCTGTGCCCCGGCCCCACCCGCACCAATTTCGGCGCCGTCGCCGGCATCGCAAACTCCAGGCTGTTTCGGGGGCCCGCCATGGATGCCGCCGAAGTGGCGCGCATCGGCTACCAGGCGATGTTGGCCGGTAAGACCGAAGTCATCGCCGGCTCCCGCAATCGCTGGATGATATGGGGCGCCCGCTTCGCCCCGCGCAGCATTCTGACCCGGGTCGCACGCCGCCTGAATTCGCCGGTGTAAGATCAAGGAAGGCTGAGACTCCATGGGCACTGTCGAAACCGCGGTAGTAACGTTCGAAGAATTCCTCAATCTCCCGGACCCTCCCTCCGGGCATCTTGAACTTCACCACGGGCAGGTGATTACAGTGCCGCCAAGAAAGCATCTGCACGCAGAGATCCAACAAGCTCTCCTGGAATTGCTGCTGCCGTTCACCAGCGACCGGGGTTTCGTCACCAACGAGTTTCCATTCCGAGCTCCGGGGCATGAAGCATGGCAGGCCGACGTTGGTTTTGTCAGGGAGGATCGCAGGGCTGGAATCACCGACTACTTGATGGGTGCGCCCGATCTTGTCGTCGAAGTGCTGTCGCCAAGCAACACCGTTGACGAGATTAGCGATAAGATGGACGTCTGCCTGACGAGTGGCTGTCTTAGCTTCTGGGTCGTGGATCCCAAGCGGCAAATGGTCTCTGTCACCGAGGGCGACGTGACGAGGCAATATCGGTCGTCCGCGTCGATACCGCTGCCGCCACCGCTGGAAGGGGCGATCCAGGTGGCTGCCATCTTCGAACGCCTGAAATCGCGCTGAAACCTACCGTCCGCGGCACAGGAGTGGGGGCGGTCCTGACAGACGACGAAAAACGATCGTCTGTCCCGCCCTCTGGATCGGGTCATTTTCCCTTGGCCGCCCTGGCAGCGGGCGCCGGCGCTACGCGTCGTAGCGGTATAACGCCTGCTCGATGGCTACGCCGCGCACTTCAATCCGCTTCAGGTCCGTGGTCCCGATGCCATGGCCTTCGGCCAGATCCAGCGTGTTGTCGCAGGTCTTGAACGGCGCGGTGCCGCGCATCGCGCGGGGGTTGTAGCCCATTACCGCCATGGCCACCGCATCGGTCGATACCGGGTTCAGGCCGGCCAGAAGCACTCCGGGTTTCACCACGCGCACGCCGCCGATCCACGGCCCTTCGCCGCCGGCGATGGATTCCACTCCGTCGATGATCGCCAGGTGGATCGGCCGCGCCGCCACCAGGTCCGCCACAATGCGCGGCACCCGGTAGCCGGGGTCGTGATTGGCGCCGAAATGCAACTCCTGCGGCGCCGATTTCGAAGGCTGCCGGCGCCCACGATGGCCCACCGCTTCCCGCCCACTCTTGGGACTCTCGTTGGGCTCATCCACGCCCGAATCGTCGCCGTAGATCGACGCCGGCAGATTGCCGAAACAGTTCTTCAGCGAGAGCGTCACGCCACATGTCTCGTGATTCTTGAGCTTGGCCATGCTCACGAACACGTCAGTTTCGTCGTATGCGCGGTTCAGGTCGTACGCCGGATACATATAGGCGCTGCCCGGCACCCGGAATCGCGCGTAGCTCTTGCTCTTGCCCAGGGCGTTGGTGTTCTCGAACTCCACCCCGCCAGCCGCCGCCACGAGCGCCCGCGGATTCCACCCCGAATCCAGCATGACCTCTTCCAGCGGCCCCGCCGTAGCCCACGGGCTCTCCACGAAGCGGATGCGTTTGGCGCCGGCGCGGCCCAGGTGATACGCCGCGGCGCCCACGAGCTTGGGATGGGTGTAGTGCGTCCGGGCCGGTGCCAAGCCCCGCACGCGCAGGCTCGGAGCGCCGGTCATATTCAGCTTGATGGCGACGGTTTTGTTGCGCACCAGCTTTTCGAGGCCGCCCAACTGGTCGAACATAACGCCCAGTTTCGCCGCGATGTCCTCATCGTAGGAGGCGCATTTGGCGACGGAAACCGGCGACACCGGCGCCTCGGGAGCGTCGGAACTGCCCGCCGCGCGCGCCCATGGCGCCGCACTCGCCGCACTCACGATTGCCAGCCATTCTCTTCGAGTCATGCTACTGCTCCAGTCTGATGGTGGCGCAGACATTTACATTGTCGATGTCTACGCCCGAACCTTCCTCTGTCCGGTAGATCTCCAGCGGTTTTTCGATACCCTCCGGTGTAATCAAGCTCGCGCGCTTGAAATCTCCCAGGTAATGCAGGGTGACGTTTTCCACCGGGTAGTCCGAGTAATTGACGAGGTGGACCACTTCGGTCTTGCCGTCGGCGGATACCAGGACGTTCGAAAGCACCGACGAAACGTTGAACAACCGCACCCCCAGGTTGCGGCTGCCCACCATCGAATTCACGTCGCGAAAAACGTCGTTGAGATGCTCCAGCTCCGCCGGGTCCAGCGTGATCCTGTCCGCCTTGGGTGTTTCGTCCTTCCATCCGGGCGGCGCGGTCAGCAGCATGCCGCCGCCGCGGGTAAAGCCGCGCAGCACGTTCTTCTGTTCCGGGGTGAGAGCGTCGGCGTCCACATTCACCGCCATGGTGGCACCCTGGAGCGCTTCCGGGGTGAGATTCCCGGGCGGAACGGGACGTACCGGCGTGTGCTTGACCGCCAGCATATCGAGGATGCCGCCGCTGAGCAGGCCGCCCTTGGCCGGATCCTGCACCACCGCCAGCTTGCCGAGCTCGCGCATCGTCCGCCATTCGGGGTGGTGCTCGAAATAGGCGAGCATGGCGCTCATGCGCTGCCAGTCCGCGATGGCGGCGGCGTCGCGTTTGGCCAGGCGCGCCGCCAGGTCGCTGTCCAGGCTCACTACCCAGCGCCCCCCGGACGCGGCTGCGTCGGCAATCACCTGAAGATAACGCTCGGCGGTGACCACAGAGTGCTCCGGCGGCTGGTTGGCGATCCAGAGTTGTGCGTCTCCCCAGGCGCGGACCGCCTGGATGAAGCCGGTGTTGGTGTCGATCCAAGTGGAACCGGTTGGTCCCGATTTGGCGTGACCGCTATCGAGCGATGCAATGCCCGGCCAGACGCCCTGATAGGTACCCATGATGGGGACGCCGGCCCCCAGCTTCATGCGGCTGCGCGAAGTGATCTCGATCACCGGCGCCGCTCCCGCCGCGGCTCGTACGCTGGCTGCCACGTCCGCCGGAAAGTCGCCCTCTAGCACGATGCCGGTGAGCTCCGCGGCCAGCGCTTTGTGGACTTCCGCCAGCGCATCGCCGCCCGGCGTCAACACCGCCAGAGTGACCAGGCCGCGTTCGGCCGCGGCTGCCTCCAGATAAGCCGAATAAGTTTTGAGGAGCAGGCAGTTGATGGGACTGCCGTTCAACAGATCGAGCGACTTCGGGTCGCTCCACTGCCACCGGGCCGGAACCCAGTCCGCCGGTCGCGGTACACGGGCGCCCCACAGAGCGGTCCATCCCATAACGACCGCACAGCCGGCCGCACGCATCCCCATAGCTAACAATATGACACAAGTGCCGGCCGGGGGAGTGCAGCCTCGCTCATGGCCCTAATGGGTCAGATCGTAAATGAAATAGTTCATCGCGACCTTGTAGGCCAGCGTCGCCCATTTTTCCGGATAGCGGGCGTCGTCGGACCACTCCCAGGCATCGCCCAGGTCCATGTTGTGACAGATCGCTACCATCACTCGGCCTTTGTCGTCATAGATCGCGCGCCAGTGCGGCGGCCTGCCGGTCGGGCCCTTCTCATAGGTTAGCCCGCTGTAAGTCCACTGCCAGCCGGGTACCTGGAAGCGGTCGTCCAGATCGTAGATGGTGTGGAAGATGGGGTCGCTGTTGTCGATGTCCACGATGGGCCGGTCGGGGAAAACCTTGCTCATGCTGGCGGTAAAAACCTGCCACTCGTTCATGCCCCGATACTGTTCCGAGCCGTGGAAATCGTCGACCATCAGGAAACCGCCGCGCAGCAGAAACTCCCGCAATCGCGCCGCCTGATCGTCCGGCAAGTACCAATGGCCGACCTCGACCGCATACATCATCGGCCAGTTGTAAAAGTCGCCGGAGTCGTCGAGATCCACCACCTGCTCCACCGACCGCGTATCGATCCGCGTCAGCCGCCGCACGCCTTGAAGCAGATGCCGGTCCGAGCGCGGATAGTCCATGGTCCAGTTCAGATTGGACCGGTAGCCGCGGTTGATGCCGGGGCACTTCAGCCGCGCGCGGGTCCACTCGTGCTTTTCCAGATAATCGGACGGCAGGGGAAAGTTTTCGTACTCGAACGCTTCGTATTCGCGAAAGGGCTTCTGGGCGCGCAACACACTCCACGCGCCGAAGCCGGCAAGAAGTAACGCCAGTGCCGATCGAAGACGCACTCTTGGGGAAAGGATAGCAAATCGGGGCGCGGGTATTATGCCCTGCCCGCCGGCTGATATACTCGTGGTTTCCACATGGCGAATCCGAAGTACGCGGTTTCCGACAAGCCGATACCGGTGGCCGAACTGGTCGACACGCTGAGCGACGGTACCAAAGTGAAACGGCGCATTCCGCGCATGCGGGCCTGCAACGAGAAAGACGAAAAGGGCAAGCTGTGCGCGGGGCACCTGAAACGCTGGTACTTCTTCGGCGACGAGGTCAAGCGGAAGTTCGGCGCCGATGTCGAAATCTACCGCTGCGAACATTGCAAGACGCTCTATCTTCCCAACCCGGAAGAGACGCCGCGCACCGGCACGCTGGCGTATTAGGCGGGTGGGACAGATCGTCTCGGCTTGTGAAGAAATCAATCTTCCGTAGTAGCGCCGCGGAGCGATTTTGGGGTTCGGGCTTTATCAGGCGGCGGTTTGGGGTTTATTGAGGCAACATTGTTTGAATTTCCTGCCGCTGCCGCAGGGGCAGCGGTCGTTGCGGCCGGTTTTGGGGTCGGGGCGGCGATAGGGTTGTGGGGGAATTTGTGCATTTTTGTGCATAAAATCGGGGTTTTGGGTGCCGGGTTCCGGGGCGGATTTTGGGAGGGTGGGAGTGGCGCGGCGCTCCTTCGCGGGAGAAGGTAAAGCGTGGCTGAGGATGAAGATGGCGGCGCGGAGGCGGGCGGAGACGGAGGATTTCGGGTCCTGGAGGATCTGCTCCAGAGCCTGGAAGGCCAGCTCGGCGCGGGCTACGGCACCTTCGCGCAGCATGTCGGCGCGGTCGTTTTGGGCGTCGCGGAGGGCGGCCTCAAAGGCAGGCGAGGAGTGGCGCCAATTGGCGATGGTGTTGCGGTGAACGCCGGCCTGGTCGGCGGCGGCATTGAGGTTGGCGCCGTTCAAGAGGGCGTCGATAACCTGGAGCTGAGGAGCGTCGAGGGCGGAATCGG
>JBEKZL010000301.1:0-8484 GCA_049509915.1 Bryobacteraceae bacterium
AGACCTTGGGTGAGGGGCTCCCACTCGTTACCACCCGTCCGGGAGCGGTAGACGCGCAGCTTCCCCTCGGGCGGAAAATGTTCCGAGTCGCTCTTGATGGGCACCACGTAGACGGTGTCGGGTTCGTGAGCGTGGACGTCGATGGGGAAGCCGAAATCGGTGGGGAGGTTGCCGCTGACCTCGTGCCACTCGGCGCCGGCGTCGTCGCTGCGCATCACATCCCAGTGCTTCTGCATGAACAGCACGTCCGGCCGCGCGGGGTGCATGGCGACGCGGTGGATGCAGTGGCCGACTTCGGCGGCAGGTTGGGGGAGGAATGGCGAGTGAAGTCCGCGGTTGGCGGGCCTCCACGTTTGTCCAGCGTCGTCGCTGCGGAATACGCCCGCGGCCGAGATGGCGATGAAGATACGGCCAGGGTTGACCGGGTCCAAAAGGATGGTATGGAGGCCCATTCCGCCGGCGCCGGGCTGCCAGTGCGGCCCCGAGCCGTGCCCGCGCAATCCGGCGAGTTCCTGCCAACTCTGGCCTCCGTCGGTGGAACGGAACAGGGCGGCGTCTTCCACTCCGGCGTAGACTGTATCGGGATCGTCGAGCGACGGCTCCAGGTGCCAGACCCGCTTGAACTCCCAGGGGTGCGGCGTACCGTCGTACCACTGGTGCGTACCGGGAACACCGTCATAGACAAACTTGTTGCCCACAGCCTCCCACGTCCGGCCGCCGTCGCTGGAGCGCTGGATCAATTGCCCGGACCAGGCGCTCGATTGCGAGGCATACAGCCGGTTGGGGTCGGCGGGTGAGCCTTTAACATGGTAGATCTCCCACCCGGCAAAGTGCGGACCATCGATTTCCCATCGTTCACGCTTTCCGTCCGACGTGAGCACGAACGCGCCTTTCCGCGTGCCCACCAATACCCGTACTCCACTCATCCCCAACTCCTCTCCTTGGTTCCCGCGATGAACACGGCTGCCTTCGGTCGCGGAGCTCAAGGACCGCTCGCTCTCGGCCTGTCAAAGAAGAGCTCTTCCAATCACCGGCGACCGGTCCCCGACGGTCGCGACTCCGACTCGCGGCGGTGGAAGCCGGAATCGTGCGGAATCCACGATCACCACCGCCGTCGGGACCTTGGGTAGGATAACGAGACTGCTTGCAAAAGGCAAGTAAATCTTGGAGGGTAGTCAGCCGCCGATCGCTTGGGCGGAGGCCGCCGGCGATGAGCCTCGAGCGATGGAATCCCGCAGCACGCTCCGCACGGAATCCATCACCGATTGAACTTCGCCGCCGCGGGTGATCGGGCCGTGGTGTTGCGCCCGTATCCACAACCAACGTCGACTCCTCGCCAACGATGAACCCGGAATTCACGCACCACGGCAGCGAGTATCCCAGGCCCGTAACGGCATAGCAACGGCTGGACAGACGCAAGTGCAACAGTATCGTCCGGAGTGGGCGGGACAGATTCGGCGGTATTGCGAGGGAGAAAAGGGGCGGACGACACAACGGGTCCGCCCCACCACGCGGGTTTAGGTTGTGCCGACTCCTTTAGCCAAGTCGGGGCTGGTGCCGACTCCCGGCACCTGGTGTTGCGCAGTCCAGGTGGTGCCGTTGAAGCTGGAATACCAGATCGACTGATCGCCGGACTCGCCTTTCCATGCTGCGTACAAGGCGCTGCCGAACAAGGCCAGGCCAGGCCCCACGCTGCTGGCGACACCGGCGATCTGTTTTTGCGCGGCCCAAGCGGTGCCGTTGAAGCTGGAATACCAGAGACGCTGGTCCATCAACTCGCCCTTCCAGACCGCGTAGAGGGCGCCGCCGAGGGTAGCCAGAGACGGTCCTTCGCTGGTACCCACGCCGGCCACTTGCTTTTGGGCCGCCCAACTGGTGCCGTTGAAGCTGGAGTACCAGATGCCGGGATCGCCGTAGACGCCCTTCCAGGAGGCATAAAGGACGCCGTTGTAGACTGCCAGCGCCGGCCCGACGCTGGTAGCGGTGCCGGGGATCTGCGCCTGCGCCGTCCAGCTTGTGCCGTTGAATTTGTTCCAGAACAGGCGCTGATCACCTTCTTCACCTTTCCAGGCCATATATAGGTTGCTTCCCAATACAGCCAGCCGGGGACCGGTGCTGGTGCCGACGCCCGAAACCAGCTTTTGCGCCGCCCAGGTGGTGCCGTTAAAGGTGGTGTAGTAAATGCCCTGGTCTTGTCCTTCGCCCTTCCAGGCCATATAAAGCGTGCTCCCCAGGACCGCCAGAGCCACGCCGGAGCTAGTTCCCACGCCGGGGACCTGCTGCTGGGCGGCCCAGGTGGTGCCGTTAAAGGTGCTGTACCAGATGCGCTCGTCGCGTTCCTCGCCCTTCCAGGCCATGAAGAGTTTGCCGTTGTATTCGGCGAGCGCGACCGGGAGCCCGACGCCTTCAAGCGCATACATCAGCGCCGTTCCGTCCACGCTGCCGAACCCGGTGCAGGCGTCCCAACCCGGACCCGACTTGTATCCGGGCGCTCCGCTGGTGGCGTTGCTTTGGCCATCGTTGACATCGCGGTATACGTTGGTGCCGGCGAAAGCGTAGAGGTTGTAGTTCAGATAGCCGACCGGCTCACCAAGGTTGGCGTTGAGCAGCGCCACCAGGCCGGCGTACAGAGGACCGACCGCGCTGGTTCCTCCCCAGGGACCGTTGGGGGAGCCGTACAGGACGAGTTCGTAACCGCTGTCCGGATCCGCATTCCCGGCAACATCCGGAATGCCGCGGCCGACGTGCGCCCCAGGGTTCACGGAAGCGGGGACACCGGCCCAATTCTGCCAATAAGGCAGCGGAAAGACGACGCTGATGCCGCCACCGGTGGCGCCGTTATCGTTCCAGGTGTCTTGGGTGAATGTAGTTCCGGATACGTTCGAGATGGTGGTCCCGCCGCAGGAGGTAACCCAGGGGTCGGATCCTGGATAGTTCACGTGAGCTTGGCCATCGCTAATCTGGCAGCTCGATCCGTCGTCGCCGCTGGCGGCAAAGACGGTAACGCCCAACACGGAGGCCTCCTGGAAGGTTGCGCTCACTGCTTCGATGGCCGCCTGAGTCCAAACGCTGCCCCCGGCAACGGAGATCTCGTCTTCCGCCCAACCCCAACTGATGGAAATCACCGAGGGATGGTTCGCCGTATCGTGGATGGCGGTCGTGACAGCGTCCACCCAGCCTTGTTCGGTCCACGGCGCGAAGTACACCGCGATCTTAGCGCCTTGGGCGACCGCGCCCGCCACGCTGATATCCAGGGCGACCTCAGTGTCGTCCCCGTGCGGACTGGAGGCAGTGCCCGGAGAATTCGTCGCCCCGTCGACGCCAACGGCGACGACCGTGGGGGCAGTAAGGCCCAGGCCCTTAAAATATGCCGTGACGTCGCTCGGGATAAAACCGCACGTGCCGATGTTCGAGTCGCCGAATTCCAGCAGGCCGATTGTTTGTCCGGCCGCTGTGGGTGGAGTCGCCGGAAAATCATAGAGCTTGGCGACTTGAGGCGGCGTCAGCGGCGTGGTGGCTTGTGCGGGTCCACGGACATTGAACGCCCTCGCCATCCTCCGGTTGTCAAGACCAAACACACCTTCGACGATATCCGTGAGTTCGGACGGCATTTGGACTGTTCCTTCACGGCCGCGGTAGTTGCCGTCGGGCGACTCGTAATTGCCCAGGGCGACCGCGAAGACGCGATTCATCTGCGCCACTGTGCCAGAGACGACGACCGTGCGGCGGGGAACGCTACTTTCGACGATTCGGAGACCGTTGTTGCGAGCGAATTGCGCAATCTGCTCGAGGTCGGCTGGATCGGCGCCGTAGCGGGCGGCAAACTCCTGGCGGGAGAGAGCCGGGCCGCGCCGCAGGGCGGAAGGGCCGGTCTGTTGCGGGTTGGGCAGCGGCGGCGCATCGGCACGCCGTCGCACTCGAATACTTACAGACAATATCTCTTGAGGATCTGCCGGTCCAACCCGGCGAGCGCCGCGCACCGGGCGCCTTCCCGTTTTACTCAGTTCTTTGTAATTCGTCGGCTTTTCAGCCATATTCTAATCTCCGTTCAGACGTGGATTGGAAGCAAGCAGTTCAGGCACACAGACGAGTCGGCGGAGTCTGTCGTATTTCAGGCAGCCGCTGTCCCGCGCATTCGATAGGGCTGGGGCACCCCGCCCCGTTTGACGATTGCTGTACCCCTCGCAATCGTTACTGGAGTATGAAACAACTTCAATGAGGCGTCAAGGGAAATGTCGCGAATTAGTACCGGGTTTTCCGAGATAACTTAGTAAGAACCCTTGTGAAATCGCACGTGCATTTAACTCGATGAGTTAGCTAAGTTCCTACCTAACTCTGCTCGCAGGGAATCCGGTTGCGGCGGCGCGGGTCCGTCGAGGTTGGCAATTCTCCCGCCCGACTTCATGCAATTTAGCTGAACTGGGGGTGGATACCCGACTCCTGGGAGCTATCTTCTCCTTAAAGACGGAGGGGGTAGTAGCACAGCGAAGTACTCGCTTTCGCAATTACCGCGCGTATCGGGCAGCCGCTCCGTTGAATGAGACGCTCTCCAGGCTTTTTGATAACCGGCGGGCAGGCGGAACCGCCAGTCCCAAGGAGATGCCACGTGCGTCTTCATCCTCGCGCGTCTCCGTCAGGGAGCAGTTTCCGAAGCGTGTACCGGACCGTAGCTTGAGCGGGCGCGGACAAACCTTCGGCTTGCGACTCCCTGGAGACTCCGGCCCGCTCCGCCATCGCCCCTGGGGTCCGCTTCACCCGGCCTCCGCTTCGACGGCGGTTCCCCGGGGAGCCCTTGCTTCCAAACGCCTATGCGCTAACGCGATAGGGCTGATCCTCGCTTGGTAACAGGCGAAAGCGGTGCGAGTTCACGCGCACCCCGACGCGGTTACCTTCCGCGCGAATCACGAACCCGGTCACTTGCAGCTCCATTGCCACGCCCTCCCCGTAGGAAGCCGGCCACTCGATCGAAAGCTCGATGTGCGCACCAACGGGAAGAGTTCTCCGGCAGCGGAAGCCAAGGCCCCCAGTGCTCAGATCGCAGGTCATCCCTGTTCCAGTAATCGCCACCGAGCTCCGCTGCGAGACCCGATACTGCACCGGGAGGTGAATTTCGTACCTCCGGCGCGACCGCCGGTCATTCTTGGTTTGATCCAAACTCTTGCTCCTCTGCCTCCAGACTGAACTGTTAGCGTAACGACGGCGGCAAACCGGAGGCCTTTTCGTGATTGGCTCGATTGGTTGCAATTCTGAATCCATTTCGGTGTCTCGCTGCAACTAAAGTGTTTGCAGCGGCGAAAAGTTTCCGAATTTTTTACGCACCGAGCAATTTCTACGGGTCCGTCTTCAAGGAACGGTACACAATTACACCATCCCGTGGTTCGGCGGCGTGGTTCTGCTACCATGGGTTTTCCTAGCAAATCCATGGCATTGCGTCTCCATAACACCCTTTCGCAGCAGGTCGAGGTCTTCACTCCGTCCGAGCGCAACACGGTCCGCATGTATACCTGCGGTCCCACGGTTTACGACTACGCACATATTGGCAATTTCCGCACCTTCACTTTCGTCGATATCCTGCGCCGCTGCCTGCGCCTCAACGGCTTTGCCCTCGAACATGTGATGAATATTACAGATGTGGATGACAAAATCATCCGCAATGCGGTGGTGCAAGGGAAGACTCTCGCCAGCTACACCGCTGTCTACACCCAGGCTTTTCTGGACGACTGCGCGACTCTTCGCCTGGAGCTTCCAGAACGGTTGGTGCGTGCTACCGAGCACATCGAAGACATGCTGCTGGCAATTGGGAAGTTGGGAGAATCGCACCATACATACGCGTCGGAGGGTAGCGTCTATTTTCGCATCGCCACTTTCCCGGAATACGGAAAGCTCTCGCATAACGATTTCCACGGCAATATCGCCGGCGCTCGTGTGGATGTGGATACTTACGATAAAGCTGACGCCAGGGATTTTGCGCTCTGGAAGGCCGCCAAGGAGGGCGAGCCGTTCTGGGACGGCGCTCTCGGTCCTGGGCGCCCGGGCTGGCACATCGAGTGCTCCGTAATGGCCCTTAAGTACCTGGGTGAGACCCTGGACCTGCATGCCGGGGGCATCGATCTGGTGTTCCCCCATCACGAGAACGAGATCGCCCAGTCCGAATCGCTGACCGGGAAGCCGTTCGCCCGCTTCTGGGTGCATGCCGAGTTTTTGCTGGTGGAAGGCCAGAAAATGTCGAAGTCGCTGGGTAATTACTTTACCTTGCGTGACATTTTGGGGCGAGGCTATACTCCGGAGGCCGTCCGTTACCTGCTGGCGTCGGTGCCGTACCGCAAATCGCTGAACTTCACTTTCGACGGGTTGAAATCCGCCGCCACCGCCATCGACCGGCTGCGCAATTTCAAGCTGCGGCTGGAAACCGACCGCCTCCCCGAAGGCGCCAGTGAGGTCTGGAGCGCGCGCACCGCCGCCGCGCAAGGGACATTTCGGAACGCGCTCGACGACGATTTGAACACAGCCGAGGCGCTGGCTGCCGTATTCGAGTACCTGCGCGACGCCAATACGGCTATGGACTCGGGCGAATTTCGCGCCGGCAACGCGCCCGCCGCGCTCCGGTTGCTGGCCGCTTTCGACGCGGTCTTCGACGTGTTGAAACCCTCCGCCGCTGCCGGCCACTGGAGCGATGCCGAAATCGAAGTTTTGATTGCCGAACGGGCCGCCGCCAAGAAAGCCAGGAATTTCGCCCGCGCCGACGAGATCCGCCGGCAACTCTCCGACCAGGGCATCTTGCTGGAGGACACCAAGAGCGGCGTACGCTGGAAACGAAAATGAGAGCCACCAAACCCGGCAGCCCGGCCGCGGGCGCCTGTCAGATCCACACCAAGGCCGTACATGCGGGCGACCGGCGCAAACCTTCGTCCGCGATACCGGTCACTACGCCTATCCATACGGCTTCGAGTTACTTCTACGAGACCAGCGCGCAGCTCGACCGCATTTTCGGCCGCGAGGAGGAGGGCTACGCCTACGCGCGCTACGACAACCCTACCAACGCCGCGCTGGAAGAACTGCTTACCTCGCTCGAAAACGGCTATGGCTCGCTGGCCTGCGCCTCCGGCATGGCGGCCCTGCAAGTGGGCATCTCGACCGCCCTGGCCGACCGGCGCAAATCGATCGTAGCCGCCGACGCGCTCTACGGCGCCACGGTAGGGTTGCTGCTGAACGTGCTAGAACCCTCCGGCATCGAGGTGCGCTTTGCCGACGTTTGCGACCTGGCTGCGCTCGAAGCCGCCGTGGCCGAGGCCAAACCCGGCTGCATTTTGATCGAATCCATTTCGAACCCGCTGCTGCGGGTGCCCCAGGTGGACCGCATCGCCGCCATCGCCCGCGCCGCCGGCGCCGCCCTCGTGGTGGACTCCACCTTCGCCACGCCGCTGCTGCTGAGGCCGCTCGAGCTGGGCGCGCACTTCAGCGTACACTCGCTCACCAAGTACCTGGCGGGCCACGGCGACGTGCTGGGGGGCGCGGTAGTCTGCGATGAAGATCACTTCGCCGGCCTGCGCGCCCTCTCGCGCACCATCGGCACGGTGCTCGGCCCGTTTGAAAGCTACCTGACCATGCGCGGCATCAAGACCTTCCCTCTACGCATGGAACGGCAGTGCGCCAACGCCTGCCGGCTCGCAACCTGGCTGGCGGCGCACCCCAAAGTCGAGCGCGTGCATTTCCCCGGCGACCCGGCGCACCCGGACGCCGCGGCCATCCGTCGCCTGTTCCCACCGGATCTCTACGGCGCCATGGTCAGCTTCGAAATCAGAGGCGCCGGCCGCGACGAAGTCTTCCGTTTCCTGGACGCCTTGGATATCGTCGTGCCGGCCACTTCGCTGGGCGACGTCCACAGCATGGTGCTCTATCCGGTAATGGCCTCGCACCGCGAGGTTGCTCCCAAACACCGCGAGCGAATGGGCATCCGCGACAACCTGGTGCGCCTTTCGGCCGGAATCGAATCGGCCGCGGACATCATCGCCGATTTGGAGCGAGCGTTGGCCGCAGTGTGAAAAAGTAGTAATCAGTAATCAGCTCAGGGTATCAAGGAGAACCGCTCCGTTGAAGACGCTCTCCAGGTTGCTGACTTCGCACCGTCCGCCTGGGCGCCGGTTGACAACCGTCGGGCAGGCGGAACCGCCTGCCCCCCAAGGAGATGCCGCGTGCGTCTTCATCCCTTTTGGTGGGCCGCAGGCGCATTATGGCACTCCCTGGCGGTCGCGGCTCGGTTTCGCTTGTTTTCCGAGCCGCGACCGTCGAGGAGCGGTTGGGCGGAAATATGTTAGCGAACTTATGAAGCTGTGTATTTAGTCCTAGATCATCATTCTCTAAATTGGACTAAACCGCTACGCGGTATTCGCGTAGGGCCACCCTTCCAACGCAAAGACCCACGCTGACGGATTCCGCCCCCACCTTCTTCTTAGAACTCCCATGCGAAAGCATGGAGTGGCTGCT
>JBEKZL010000302.1:0-8471 GCA_049509915.1 Bryobacteraceae bacterium
CGCTCGTATTCGTTATCCCGGCGCGCTTCCCGTCCCGGTTGGGCGACTGAGAAGGGCCGGACGCCGGCATGCAGCGTGACCGGCTTCTCATCCAGACACACCACTGGTTGTTGCGGATCGTATGGCCGTTCTTACGTCTCCAGGTCTTCCTCCATCGCGGCGTGCTATGCGCTTCCGGTATCGGGGACAACATCCCTGTGGGGCAGCACTTCCCTCTGCGGATCTAACCACGCTGATGCGAGCGAGGCGACGCTCCTTACGATCAACGGCGAGAAATAAAGTGCACGGAACAACTGTCTGGCCGGCCGATATGAATTAAGGGTACTGAGCGTGGCCAGAAACAATGTGGGCACTGGACTAGTCCTGCTGTTTCTCTCAGCGGGCAACCTCGGCGCGGGGGAAATCCTCGGTGGAGAGCCGGTCCTCCCCATCCTGACTTCCGGCGCGGCTATTCATAACCTAACGCCCTCGGAATCCAAACGGCGCCAGCCGGTGCACTTGCGGGCGGTTTGCGTGGTTTGCTTTGAAGGTTGGCACGGTTTCTTCGCCAATGATGGGTTCACCGGCTTCTTTGTCGAGATTAAAGATCAAGTCCCCTTGACCGCGGCGATCCGCCCGGGCACGCTGCTCGATATCGAAGGCGTCACCGGGCCGGGCGAGTTCGCGCCGATCATTGACGAAGGCACGCTGCGCGTCTTGGGACAAGGCGCCATACCGCCGGCCCGGCAGGTCAGCCTCGATCGTCTCTCAACCGGTGTCGAGGATGGCCAGTGGGTCGCGTTTGAGGGCACGGTGCGATCGGCCGAAATCCGGGACTCAATGCGCGTTCGCCTGGTGGCCTCCGGCCGCTCGCAAGTCGAGGTAATGACGCCCATAGACGATCGGAAGGAGTACAGCGAGCTCATCGGCGCGCGGGTACGGGTTCGCGGCACGGTAGGCCCCGTATTAAATCAGCGGCGGCAACTCATTGCGGTCAACGTCTATTCGCCGGGCTCGGACGCGATTCAGGTTCTCGAACCTGCGCCCGCCGATGCGTTCTCCCTCCCGGAAAGAAAGTTGAGAGACCTGTTCGAGTACGTTCCGGGTGCGGGGCTGGATCGCCAAGTGCGGATTCACGCCCTAGTCACCGCCCGTTGGGGCTACGCCATTTTCGTCACCGACGGCATCCAGGGCGCCAGCCTGCTCAGCGCTGAGAGCATTTCACTCGAGTCGGGCGATGTGGTTGATGCTGTCGGCTTTCCAGTTCTCGACAACTATACGGGCACGATCCAGGACGCGATATTCAGGCGGCGCGGCCGCCGGCCCCTTCCGGCGCCGCGATCCATCGACGTCAAGCAGGCGCTCTCAGGCGATTTTGACAGCGACCTGGTTCGGATCGACGGGCGGTTGATTGAGCAGCAGAGGGCAAAGGACCAGCGCACATTCCTGCTAGAGGCGGACGATTCCGTTTTTTCGGCCATCCTTCCGGGTAACCCGATGGATCACGCTCTGGACAGTCTCCGCGACGGCAGCCAAATTCAACTGACCGGCATCTGCATGATCTCTGAAACAATGGCGGTGCGCCATTTTCGTGTGCCTAAAGCGTTTCAACTCCTGTTGCGCTCGTCGCGCGACATCACTGTGCTCAGAAGCTCCGCCTGGCCGACCCTCGAGCACGCACTCTATGCTCTTGGCATCCCACTGCTGACTGTGCTGGCCATACTCGGCTGGGTACTGGCCTTTAGGGCGTTTCGCGCAACCCAAACGGCGACTCACAAGCAACTCGGGCCGTAAGCTTTGTGAAGGATTATAGTTTCGCCGTTGCGCAGTCCATTCTCATCGCGGTGCGGCCGCGGAAACGATCGGCGGCAACCTGTTTTACCGAACCACGGCGGCGGGCAAGCGAAAACGGAACTGGCAAAGCCGGCGTTACCGGAAGCGCGTCAACGGTTCCAACAGCAGTTTGCAAGAAAAATTCACTCACGGTGTCGTCGGTGATCTGAGGCCCTCCCGCTCTACTGTTGATTTACCCCAGTTGGATTCACTGTCTTGGCTCTAGTCTACTCCAGTGGGTCCGGTATGTTTCCACCCTGGGGGCGATCATATAGCCAAGCAGACTTCACAGCCTGGAAAGGGCGCCTCGCTGTCGAGGAAACTGACCTACGGCCCAGCGACGCGGCTGGGTCCGCACTCGCCTTTCAATTCAATCGTGCGAATGCCGGAAGTCGACAAGCGTGCCGGCCGGATTTCATCGGGCAGGCTCGGCCGGTACTTCCACCGTGAACCTTAGCCGCCGATACCCGATTAATGTGAGATGACATCGCGCGGGTTTTTGCGACGCACAGCCGATATGTCTGAAAGAGGCTGCTACCTCAGAGGCGAATCTTGAATTGGAAAAATCGTGTCCGCGATCGGGCTGACGGCGGCAAAGGCCGTCGGGCCGATATTGAACGCGCCGGGTTGGCCGCAGCCGTCGAGCAATCCGCCGAGTCGGTCGTGATTACCGACACGTCCGGCAGAATCCAATACGTGAATCCCGCCTTCACCACCATGACCGGGTACACGCGCGAAGAAGCGATCGGACAAAACCCGCGCGTCCTCAAGTCGGGCCGTCAATCCCCGGAGTTCTACAAAGAACTTTGGGAAACCGTCACCTCCGGGCGTGTCTGGCGTGGCGTGCTGATCAATCGGCGCAAAGATGGAACCTGCTACACCGAGGAGATGAGCATCGCGCCCATTCGGGACTCCGATGGAGAGATCGCGAGCTATATTGCCATCCAAAAGGACGTAACGGAACGCCAGGTGGCTGAGGAATCCAAACGCTTTCTGGCTTCGATTGTGGAATGCTCCGAGGACGCCATCGTAGCGCATACGCCGGCGGGTATTATCCTCACCTGGAATCGCGGCGCCCAGGCACTCCTTGGCTACTCCCCTGAAGAAGCCATTGGGCGCAACATGTTCACCATGATGCCGCCGGAGGAGCAACCTCGGGCAGCGTCGGCGGTCGAGCGGGTATTGAAAACGAATATCGGTGGTCGACGCGAGCATGTGCTGTTACGGAAGGACGGCCGCAGGGTCAACGTCTCCATGATGTCGAATCGACTCCCACACTTCGCTGGAGAAGTCGAAGCACGGGCAGTCATCATCCGCGATATCACGGAGCAAAAAGAGGCGGAAAAGTCGAAAGCGCTGTTGGCATCCATCGTCGAATCTTCCAACGATGCGGTGATCTGCGGGACACTGGATGGCACGCTCCTAAGTTGGAACCGAGGCGCCGAAGCACTCTTCGGGTACACCGCCCGGGAGATGGTCGGGCGGGATGTAGACACACTGGTGCCGCCCGATTGTCGCGACGATCACTTCCGCCACATCGATGGGTTGCGAAACGGCGCCGTCATCCATGAGGATACTGTCCGGTTGCACAAAGACGGCCGTCGGATCCATGTCGCTCCCACCTTCTCGCCAGTCAGGAACTCCCATGGCGAGATCTTTGCCGTTTCCGCCATCTATCGCGACATAGGCGAGCGCGTTCGCTACGAGCGAATTCTGCGCGAAAGCGAAGAGCGCTTTCGGGGCGCCTTCGAGAACGCCCCGTTCGGTATGTCGTTGCAGGAATTGGGGGGCCGTTTCCTCCAGGTGAACGCCGAGCTTTGCCGGATGCTCGGGTACACCGAAGCAGAACTGCTGGCTACACGCTGGCAGGAATTGACACATCCCCATGATCGGGGGCTTTCCGAGCAATGGGCCGAGCGGCTGAGAAGCGGACAATCCGAATGGGCAAACGCAGAGAAGCGCTATCTTCACCGAACTGGCAGCGTGGTCTGGGCGCACACCAGGGTCTCGCTGGTCCGCGATCGGGCCGGCAGGCCCTCATATTTTGTGGTCCACGTGGAGGACATCACTGCACGCAAGCAGGCGGCGGAGGCGCTACGGGAGAGTGAAGAGCGCTTTCGGATCATGGCTGATGGTTGCCCGGCAGCGATGTGGGTGACCAACGCACAGGGTGGGAAACAGTTCATCAACCGGGCGTACCGGCATTTCTTAGGGACAGGCTACGAACAGACGGCTGCAGACAAGTGGCAGTCGCGCCTTCACCCGGACGATGCGGCGTCCTACCTTGCAGCCGCGCGGCGCGCGGTTGAAGAGCACACGCCTTTCAGGGCCGAGGCGCGATGGCGGCGGTTCGATGGCGAGTGGCGATGGGTCGCTTCCTATGCAGAGCCGCGCTTCACACCGTCTGGTGAGTTCCTGGGGCACGTGGGCCTCTGTGTGGACATCACCGAGCGCAAGCAAACCGAGCAAGCCTTGCAGAGCAGCGAAGAGAAGTTTCGTCAGTTGGCCGAGAACATGCACGAAGTCTTCTGGTTGGTCGACGCGCGAACGAACCAGACGCTTTATCTCAACCCGGCGTACGAACAGGTTTGGGGCAGGACCCGCGACAGCGCCTACCGGAACCCGGATTCCTGGCTGGACTCGGTTCACCCGGATGACAGAGAACAGTCCCGGCAATTGTGGGTGGTGCAAGCCGAAAGGAAGCCCACGGAAGCGGAATTCCGCATACAAACGCCCGAAGGACGGGAGAAATGGATCCGCAACTGGGCGTTTCCGATCTGCGCCCAGGATGGGCAGATAATTCGCGTCGGGGGTATCGCCGAGGATATCACGGAGCGGAAACACTACGAGCAGGAACTGGTCCTCGCGCGCCAGGCCGCCGACGCCGCCAATGCGGCCAAGAGTTGTTTTCTGGCTAACATGAGCCATGAAATCCGCACCCCTATGAATGGCGTCCTGGGCATGCTTGAGTTGTTGTGCTTAACCGACCTCACTGCGGAGCAGCGGCAATATACGGATGTGATTGAATCCAGCGGGCGCAGTCTGCTGTCCCTCATCGATAACATCCTGGACCTTTCCAAGATAGAGGCCAGAAAGGTCGCGCTGGAGACCGCGGACTTCAACCTGCGGCGCACGGTTGAAGACGCGGTCCAAACCCTAAGTTACCAGGCCAAGGCCAAAGGCCTCGCTCTTGGCTGGCTGGCAAGTCCGGAAACACCACTGATTCTGCGTGGCGATCCCAACCGCCTGCGCCAGGTTTTGATCAACCTGGTCTCGAATGCCATTAAGTTCACCGAACACGGTGAGGTGACGCTGCGCGTGCGAGGAGAAAATCAACACAACGGCAAGGCAACCCTCCATTTCGCCATTACCGATACCGGTATTGGAATTCGGTCGGACCAGGCCTTGGGATTGTGGGAGCCGTTCGTCCAGGCGGACAATTCCGCGACACGGAAATATGGCGGCACCGGCCTTGGGCTGACGATCTCCAGACAACTGGTCGAGATGCTGGGTGGTGAAATCGGCTTTGACAGCACGGAAGGCAACGGCTCAACGTTCTGGTTCACGGCTGTTTTCAATATGCCGGAGGAATCAGCCTTCCAATCTCCGGAGAGCCGGGAGGGGCCCGCCCCCCGCCAACCCGCGAACCGCGGGATCTTCCTAACTCCTGGGGCGGACTCTCGGCGACGTGGCGCCCGAATCCTGGTGACTGAGGATGATCGGACCAGCCAGGCCGTTCTTTTGGCCCAACTGGACAAGCTCGGTTACCAGGCGAGCGCCGCTTCCAGCGGAGTCGATGCACTCGAAGCCCTCCAACGGGGGAAATATGACCTGGTTTTGATGGATTGCCAGATGCCGGAGATGGACGGCTTCGAGGCCTCACGCCGAATCCGCAAGTCTGGCTGCCCAGGTATTCCGATTGTCGCGGTAACAGCCAATGCCATGGTTGGCGACTGGGAGCGCTGCCTGGATGCCGGTATGGACGACTACCTCTCGAAACCGATCGAACTGAGCCGGCTCGCGAAGACACTGGCCAAGTGGCTTGACGCACCCGCTCGGACCTTCGACCACCACTCGAACCGGCTGCCCGATCAAGCCGCAGACGCCAATGAACACGCTCTGTGAAGATCTGAACTTTGCCCCTGAGCCTGAGGACATGAAAGCATTTGTTCCCTGGTGACGCTGCTCATAACCCTATGCAACCGCAGTTGGTTCGAGGAAAATCCTCGGCGGACGGCAATGCCCCCGTTCTGGAATCGTAAACCATAGGAATGGCTTTCGTTATCGACGTCGGCTTGCCGAGAACGACGCGAACCAATCCCGCGAGGCCGAAATCCAGCTAGGCCGTGCCCGTGGAGGCAATTAGGTCGCGTGGAACCGTCGCGGTGACCTCGTAGGTGACTTTGGCGCGACTCGTACGGTGCCAGGGTCAATTCGATATTCGCGCCACCGGCGTTGGCTCCCGTCCCGGTCATCGAATGCCATCGTTCCGAGTTCAGTCCGTTCACGCTTCCCTGTGCGCCCGCCCGCCGTACCCTGTCGCCGGCTCCTCCAGGGCTATCTGATAGAGAATTTGGGGCACATCCTTTTTTCCTGCGAGCCGACGTCCTCGGAAGAAACAAATTCTCCAATTTGCCGATACGGATAGGGAGGAAGCGAAACTGTGTCCCCAAGCAAGGGTGCGTGGCGGCCCTATCGATGGCAAGCGGCTGCCTCGCGGGTGAGCAACCCGGCAAGCGGGCACTTCTCCCTGCGCTGACTACCGCCGCGGCGGTCCACCGTCTTACAACCAGTGAGTCTAAGCGGCATTATCCCGTGCACCTTCGGGCCGTTTGCGTGGTGTGTTTTGAAGGGTGGCACGGCTTCTTCGTCGAGAACGGGGCCACAGGCGTCTACGTGGAGACAAAGGGCCAAGTCCTGTTGACTGGGGCGATCCACCCTGGTTCGCTGCTCGACATCGAAGGCGTCACGGGTCCGGGCGAGTTCGCGCCGATAGTCGACGAGAGTACCATTCCGGGCGATGGCGCCGTGCCTCCCGCCCGGCAGATTAGCCTCGCTCGGCTCTCAACCGGGCTTGAAGATGGCCAGTGGGTCGCCCTGGAAGGCAGCGTCAGGTCGGCCGAGATCAGGGACTCGATGCTCAATCTGGTAGTGGCATCCGGCCAGTTGCCGGTCGAAGTGAGAACTCCGGCAGACGGCCGGAGAGAGTACGCCCGGCTCATCGGTGCGACGGTGCAGGTGTGGGAGTTGATCCAAACCACGTCGCTGAAATCATCCAGCCGGAGGGGACCCGTGCGACCCCAGCCACTGTCGCGAACTCCGCCCATCGGCGCGTGAATCTCGTCGTTGACGGTTGGTGAATTCACATTCACGATTCCGGCGAGAACCTTGGGCGCCATCTCGAATGCCTTGTATGTGTTCCCGGCCAGAATCGAAGACGTGAGGCCGTGCATGGTGCGATTGGCGGCGGCAATCGCCTCGTCCGGCGAATCCACCACCTCAACCACGACGACCGGCCCGAAGGTCTCCTCGTTGGCAATAGCAGCATCCAGGGGCACATCCGTCAGAATCGTGGGGTAATAAATCTGTCCATCGTACTTTGCGCTCGTGCGGGCCTTGGCTCCCCTCGCGACAGCCTCCTTCACGCGGCTATCAATCAGCTTTCGGGCATCACGCGTGATGACGGGACCGATAATCGTTTTCGGGTTGAGGGGATCGCTGCCGGCAGGCTGTTGGTTCGGGCTACAAACTTGCCCAGGAATTCTTCTTAGATCTTGCGTTGAACGATGATTCGGCGCGTATTGAGGCAGATTTGGCCTTGATGAAAGAAAGATCCGAACGTCGCCGTGCGGACCGCGTAGTCCATATCGACGTCGTCGAGGATAATCATCGGATTGAAACCGCCAAGCTCCATCACGGTCCGCTTCAAAAACCTCCCCGCTCGCTCCGCCAGCATGCGTGCCGTCTTGACTCCGCCGATGAGATTGATGACCCGGACTTCGGGATGATCGAAGAACTCGTCCGCAATGGCCCCCGCGGCTCCGGGCGCATGAGTCACAACATTAATGACGCCTGCGGGGAAGCCGGCTTCCTCCGCGACCTCGGCGAGCATAATTCCTGCCGAGATCCTCCCAGGAATTGATGAAGGTACGGTCGATCGGCGCCTGATCGGGAAAGACCGCCTGGACCTGCTTGAACATCTCACCGCCGCGCTTTGTGCTGATCGTTGTGAGAATCGTTGGGACTCCGCGTGAGGGTAAGAGGTGGCGGGGCTGCCGGCGTGCCAGGTGAAACTCGTGCTCTACATCGAGCAGGGAGACTTCGAGGTAGCGTATGGTCATGTTCGGCGACTTGTGGCCGAGAAGCTTCATAAGGACCGGCAAACTCACGCCGGCGCGAAGCATCTCCGTTCCAAAAGAGTGCCGAAACTGGTGCGGGACAATGCGAGTGTTAATGCCGACAGCGGCGGCGATCTCATGTAGCGAAATGCGCAACTCACTGCCGAGCGTCATGCGGCCATGAGGGCGGGCGAGAAGAAAGTGGTTCGTCCGGGGAATCTGTGGGTAAGATGCGGGTCTCAGCGCTGAGATTGAGTGAGGAAGCGGTGAAACTTGCGGCAGGTGGAATCGAAAGAGCGCTGCTCATCTTCCCATCCGTTA
>JBEKZL010000303.1:0-8399 GCA_049509915.1 Bryobacteraceae bacterium
ACATTAGTGAACCTCCGACTACACTGTACGATGGGGGTGGGGGATGGAGGGGGTGGCGAGGGCTGTAAGTGGTTGAAGGGATTGGGCGGGAATTATTTGCGGGGGCTGTGACTGGGGAATTCGAAACTTCCGCAAAGAGCGCCATCGTGATTGCAGATGCACGCTTTCGCGGCGGCCCCGAGCGGCGGTGAAAAAACAAATTCGGGCCGTCGCCGCTGGATCATTAAATCGACCCCTTGCCGCCAACGACGCGCGACCAGGGGGTCGCGCTCGGGTCCATTTTCATGAGCTTGACGAGAGCCGAAGGCCCTGATTCGACAGACCACGAAAACGATGGTCTGCCCAGGTCTGCCCCCACAGTGAGAGCGGCGCGGACACCGGAAATCCTAGGTTGGCGCGTCAGACCCCAAGCCGACGTAGACAACAGCCTCGTCGCGGAAAAACGCCCGGTCCCGCGCCGCCTGGTCGGCCGTGCGGATCATTCCGAGCGCCGTGGTGAAGTCAATCGGTTTCCATAGGACGCCGCACGCGCCGCGCCGGTAAACGTCGGACAGGAATTGCGAGTCGACCGGCTCGGCAGCGACCAGAACGGGAGTGAGTGGGTGCACCTCCGCTACCATCGCCAGCGCGTCCCGCCAGGTGCCGTCCGGAAATGTGACGTCGGAAACGAACGCCGTCGCGCCGGTAACGGTCAACAGAAAATCCGCCTCCTCCAGAGTCTCCGCCCGGTGCATTCGAATCCCGGAATACTGCAGTACGGTAGCCAGAAAGGAGTAGTCCGAACGGAAGCATGTCAGGAACACGCATTCGATTCGTTCCGGCCGCTGGGATTCGGTTCCCCGTTCGACCGGGTGTTGCCTCGTCGTAACCAAATGGCGTCACCCTCCCAGAGAGTCGAGAATAGCGCTTCGCCGCTCCGAGTTCCATCCTCCACATGCAGTAGGAAAACCGCAGCCGGAGATGAGGCGCCGGTGGCTTCAACCCATCAAAGCCAGCCGGTCTTGTTGTCAACGGCGCCGGCAAGATGGAAAGATATTGCCAAGGAACGCTCTCATCCATGCCATTCGGGACACTCAAAATCGTCCAGGCCGGTGACCCGGTTTTGCGCCTGCGAGCGCGGCTCGTGACACGGGAGGAGATCCGCAGCCGGGAAATGCAGCAGCTCATCGAATGGATGCGCGAGACCATGCGCGACGCGCCGGGCGTCGGCCTTGCGGCTCCCCAGGTGGGGCTGTCCGTCCAACTTGCCGTCATCGAGGACCGGCCGGAGCTATTTGCGTCGCTGCCGCCGGAGCGGGTGGCCGAGCGCCAGCGCCGGACCGTACCTTTCCAGGTCCTGTTCAATCCGTGCATCGACAGCGCTGCCGGGCAGGCGGAATTCTTCGAAGGCTGCCTCAGCCTGGCCGGATTCAGCGCCATGGTTCCCCGGCCGCTCAAGGTCGGCGTGAGCTGTCTCGACCATCGCGGCGAGCCGCTGACGTTCCAGGCGGAGGGGTGGCACGCGAGGATCGTCCAGCATGAGATGGACCATCTTAACGGCACGCTCTATGTGGACCGGATGCGGCCCGGTTCGCTTACCACCATGGAGAATCTGAACCGCTACTGGAACGACGTGCCCGTCGGCGAAGTGTTGGCGCGGCTCCCGAATCGCGACGGCGTCGATGAGCCGAAGGAAACAGGGAGCGGATGACACGCCGATGATCGTCCGGCAGAAAATCGCCGAACTTCAGCACAGGGGCTTCTGCGTGCTGCGAGCGCATTTTCCGACACCGCTAATTGATGCGTGCCGAAACGCCTTTTGGCCCAAACTCCTGGAGTATCTGGATAGCCACGGTGAGAGCCCTAACCGCGGGCCGAATCGCCACTTTCTGCCGATGCCATCCGATCCGCCCTGCTTTGCTCCGGAGTTCTTCTTCGACGCCGGCGTGCTCAGCGTTGTGCGCGGCGCAATGGACGACCGAGTAGTGGCCGACCAATGGGGTTGCGATTTGCCGCTCCGGGGCTCGGATTACCAGCAATTTCATGCCGATTATCAGCGTCCCCTGTTTGCCGAATCGCCCGATCTGCCATTGCCCCCCTACATGTTGACCGCCAGTTTCGGCCTGGTCCGGATAACGGCCGAAAACGGCCCTATCGACATCGCACCTGGGACGCACCGAATGCCGAGGAACGAAGCACTCCGATCCGTTGAATCGGGTGAAACGGAAATCGAGGCTGTCGCATTGGAGGTGGGAGACGTTCTGATTCGTCATCCCTGGGCCTTGCACAGAGGCACGCCAAACACGACGGCCATTCCGCGTCCCCTTGTCACCATCCGGTATGTGCGCCGTTGGTATGCCGACAACAGCCGCGAGGTAAACCCCATTCCGCACGCCCTATGGGAATCGCTGGCGCCCGAGGAACAGAGCACACTGCGTTTTCCCGTTGGAGACTGACCCAGGCCGAGGGCCTATTCCTGGTCGCCGATGAAATGCAGGACCACACTCCTCGGATGCGGCGATGTGCGGTGCTCGAACAGGTAAATGCCTTGCCAGGTGCCCAGCGACATGCGCCCGTGCTGGACGGGAATGGAAACCTGGGTCAGCGTCAAGGCCGCGCGAATATGGGAGGGCATATCGTCGGCGCCTTCGATGGTATGGCGGTACAGGCGCGGGTCCTCGGCCACCAGGCGATTGAAGAACGCGTTCAGATCGGCGATTACGTCGGGGTCGGCGTTCTCCTGGATGGTGAGGGAAGCCGAAGTGTGCTGCACGAACACCGTGAGCAGACCCTGGCCGGCGCCGTGGCCATCCAGCCAGTCGGCAACCCTCCCGCCGATTTCGTACAGACCCTTGCCGCGAGTCGCGACCTCGAGGCGTCCCTGGAATTGTTGCAAGCGGGTCACTCCACCGTGACGCTCTTGGCCAGGTTGCGCGGCTGGTCGACGTCGCAGCCGCGGCGCACGGCAATGTGATAGGCAAGCAACTGGAGCGGCACAATCTCCAGCAGCGGGCTGAACAATTCGCGCGTGGCCGGAATTTCGATGACGTGGTCGGCAGTCTTGCGGACGTGCTGGTCACCTTCGGTGACGACCGCGATCACGATACCCTCGCGCGCCTTCACCTCCTGAATATTGGAGAGGGTCTTCTCGTACAGCACGCGGCTCTCATCGCTGGAGGCGTCCTGGGTGGCCAGCACCACCACCGGGAGTTTCTCGTCGATCAGGGCATTCGGGCCGTGCTTCATTTCGCCGGCCGGATAGCCCTCGGCGTGAATGTAGGAGATCTCTTTCAGCTTGAGCGCGCCTTCGAGGGCGATGGGATAGTGAACGCCCCGCCCGAGGTAGAGCGCGTTGGTGGCGTGATGGAAGTCGCGCGCCAATTGCTCGTAGATGGCGTCGTGCTGCAGTACGGTTTCGAGCTTGCCCGGGATGCGGAGCATTTCCTGCACCAGACAGCGGGAGGCGATCTCGTCCAGCCGCCGGTTGGCCTGCCCCAACCGCATGGCGAGAATCAGCAGCGCCGTCAACTGGCAGGTGAAGGCCTTGGTGGAGGCCACGCCGATTTCGGGCCCGGCATGGGTATAAATGGCGCCTGCCGCTTCCCGCGTAATCATGGAGCCGACCACGTTGCAGATGGCCAGCGTCTTCGAGCCCCTGTGCTTGGCCTCGCGCTGCGCCGCCAGCGTGTCCGCCGTCTCGCCCGATTGCGAGATCACCACCGTCAGCGTGTCTTCCAGAATGATCGGATCGCGGTAGCGGAACTCGCTGCCGTAATCCACCTCCACCGGAATGCGCGCCAGTTTCTCAATGAAAAACTTGCCCGCCAGCGCCGCGTGCCAACTGGTGCCGCAGGCGATGATGCGCACCGTGCGGAAACGGGCGAATTCGGAGGCGGCGATATCCATCTCGTCCAGAAAAATGCGTCCGGTTTCCTGGCCGACGCGCCCCAGCATGGTGTCGCGAACCGCCCGCGGCTGCTCGTAAATTTCTTTGAGCATGAAGTGCTTGTAGCCGCCCTTTTCCGCCAGGATCGGGTCCCACAGCACGTGCGCGACTTGCCGGTTCACGGGCCGGCCATCGAAGTCGCACAAGCGCACGCCGCCGGGCTGCAGGATCGCCATATCGCCATCGGCGAGAAAGAACATGTCGCGGGTATAGCTGAGAATCGCCGGCACGTCGGACGCGATGAAGTATTCGTCGTCGCCGATGCCGACCACCACCGGGGGGCCGTTGCGTGCCGCCACGATCTTATTGGGATCCGAACGCGAGATCACGGCCAGCGCAAACACCCCGGCGAGTTCCTTAACCGCCGCGCGCACGGCCTCTTCCAGGTTTCCGGCGAAGTACTTTTCCACCAGGTGGGCGATGATTTCGGTGTCGGTCTCGGTCCTGAATTTGTGGCCTTCGGATTCGAGCTGGTGCTTGAGCCCGAGATAGTTTTCGACGATCCCGTTGTGCACCACCACCACGTCGCCCTTGCAGTCGCGATGCGGATGGGCATTCTCTTCGGTGGGCCGGCCGTGCGTGGCCCAGCGCGTATGGCCGATCCCGAACGAGCCGTCCACCGGGTTCAGGCGGATGGCGTCTTCGAGGTTGCGCAGCTTGCCCTTGGCCCGGCGTATGGCCAGTTCACCCTGTTCGTCGTATACCGCCAGGCCCGCCGAATCGTACCCGCGGTACTCCAACCGGCGGAGCCCATCCAAAATGATCGGCACCGCTTTGCGGTTGCCGATGTAGCCTACGATTCCACACATAGCTACATTATAGGGACCGGGCGTTTGTTTTGTCGTACTGGGCGGTACCGGCGTCAGTCCAGGATTTCGACCCGGTACTCTTCGATCACCGGATTGGCCAGCACTTCGTGGGCGATGGCATTCAGTTCCCTTGCCGCCTGCTCCCGGCTGGTGCCCTCGCTCAGAACGATGTCGAAGACTTTGCCCTGCCGCACGTCGGCGATGGAACGATAACCCAGCCCCTCCAGGGCGGACCGCACCGTCTGCCCTTGCGGATCGAGTACCGTCGATTTGTAGGAAACCAACACGCGCGCTTTCATGGAGTACCCCGATTATCGCATGGCGCGCGGCGGAGCTTTCAGCGGTCAGCGATCAGCCGTCAGCTAAACCGAGTTCTTGCAAAGGGAGCATGTTTTGGCTGACCGCTGAAAGCTGACCGCTGAGAGCTCATCCCTGCTTCAAGACCAATACGCGGCTGCTGAACTTACCGGATGCCAGTTTCCCAATGGCGGCATCGAAGGTCACCAGCATCCCATCGCGTTCGGCGGCGTGCGCCAACAGCAAAGCATCGGTCCATTGCTGGTGCCCCTTCAGTTCCCCGGCCAGCGGCTTGAGGAAAGCGGGGATGTCGCGCTCGAGCGGCCAGAACTCGTGCCCTGGGTGGGTAGTAGCCTCGGCAAGCAGTTCGAGTGCCGTGCGGGCGCTCACCGCGCCGTGGGTGACCGCCGGATTGGTCAGCAGCCGCAGCACACCAAGCTGCGTCACCGGATCGGTGGCCCACCCCCGATGTCCGGACTTGGCGAACCAGGCCTGCGCCGCCGCGTGCCCGGTATGCCTCGGCCAAACCAGCGCCAAGAGAATATTGACGTCCGCCAAGTGGCGGGTCATTCTTCGTCCAGCAACTCGCGCACCCGTTCGGCGGTGATCGCCGGAATGTCGCCCAAAGCGTCCAGGACCGGCAACCCATTCACCTTGCGGACACCGAGTTGGTACCGGCTGCCCCGGCGAATCAGCTCCGATGCCGCCTTCCCCAACGAGATCCGGCGCCGCACCGAGAATTCCCGCACCGCGCCCAACGCGTCGTCTTCCAACGCCAGTGTCGTCCTCATGCCTTCCATGATGGCAGAACCTCCAAATGATGTCAATCCTGATAAATGATGTCGCCCGGTGCCATTTGATGTTCGATCCGGATTCAGCCGCGGAAGCGCTCCATCCGGCCGATCCCGGCGCCGGCCAATGCCGCCACGGGAATCACCAGCGCGTGCCACAGCAGGTGGGGCGGCTGCAAATATGGGCAGTGCAATTCCAGCGCGAAGACGCCCGTCAGCGCTCCCACCAAGCCGGCGGCGGCGCCGGCAGCGGCAGTATTCAGCACCAGCCCGCGGCGCAGCCACAGGGCCGACAGCCCCCCCGCGGGCACGGCCACCGCCAAACCCATCACCAGGCAGGCCAGACCGCGATGGACAAAATCGGTTGCGGAGCGATCCGGAAAGAGCTCGACGAACGTCGCCATCGACGCCACCGCTGCCCAGCTCGCCAGCCGCGCCGGGCTGGTGAGCCTGCCTCCGGCCGGGATCATTTCGGCATATAACGCCCGGCTTGCCAGCCACAGCAGCACGGCCAGTTCGCTGAAGATCAGCGCCGCCTGGAACCGGCTCAAGGCCCGCAGACCGTTTTGGCCAGCCAGTATCGATACCAGCAGGGCAATCGCCATCGCGCCCGTCACCAGGATCGCGGATAGACGCGCCGGCGAAATCATGGCGCGCACCGGGCGGACGCCGGGCACGATGCCGCGCGCGATCGCTTCGATCAGCCCCGGGGCCGGGCCGGGCTGGGATTCCGCTGCGGCTCTCAGAGTGCGATCGATTTCGGGAGGCGTCATGCGCCGTCTCCCCTCAGCACACCGCGCAATTTCCGATATGCGCGATGGGCTTTCTGTTTGACCGACCCCACGCTGGAGGAGGTGGCGCGCGCGACCTCCTCCAGGCTCATGCCCGACACTTTCAACATGACCAGCACCTCGCGCTGGCTCTCGGGCAGGTCGCCCAGAATGGCCGACAGATCGGCACCGGAAGCGCGACCCGCCGGCGCTGGCGGGTCGGGCAGGGTTTCCACCTGCACCTCGCGGGCTTCGGCGCGCAGACTACGCCGGTAATGATCGATGCGGATGTGCCGGGCGATGGCGTACACCCAGGGAAGCAGCGGCTGTCCCGGCCGAAAAGTGTGGCGCGCCTGGTGGATCCGCATCCAGGTTTCCTGCAGCAGATCGTCGGCGTCGCGGCGGCTGCGGACTTGGGCAAGAAAAAAGCGGTACAGGGGCGGACTGACCCGCTCGATGAGCGCGCGCGTGCGCTCGCCGTCGCCCTGCTGATATCCGGCCATGAGCGCTTCGATCGGGTCCTCGGGGAGCACGTCTGGGAGCATGTTGCCGCGGCTTTTCCATTATGCCTCCCACGGCGCCGCCCGTCATCCTGCCGATGGCCCGTATCCTCCATATAATTATGAATTCGCCGGGGACGCCCGAAAGGTTACCAAGCGGCGGCGGCGAGGATGGAATGCCGCGCGCGGGTTTCAATCGCGTGCCTCTCCCCAAGTACCATGGATAGAGCATGGCAGCAGGCAAGCTCGACCGGCATTCGTACCGCATCCTCCGGCTGGATTCGTGGGAAGCCTTTCTCAAGCTGGTAACCCAGCCGCCCTATTCGCATTGGGCGTTTCGCGGCGAACGGAGCGAGCGCGGGCCCCTGTTCAGCTCGCTATCCCGCTACCTGCGCGATTTTGGCATCGCGCGCGAGGCGTGGCCCTTGCAGGAAGAACGCATCCTGCGCATCTTCAAACGCAAAGCGCACCAGTTCCTGCCCAAACCGCCGGACTGGGAGGACGATTTTCAGTGGCTGGCCTTAATGCAGCACCATGGCGCTCCCACGCGCCTGCTCGACTTTACCTGGTCGCCGTACGTGGCGGCGTTCTTCGCCCTGGAGCGCTCGCTTCTGGATGGGGTCGTCTGGGCGATCAACCCGGCCCGCATCGATAGCAGCCGGGCGCAGCGGCCGGTGCGCGTAGACCCGCGAGTACAGGAGCATTTCCGGCGGTATTTCCTGAAAGGCCGCCGCCGCTTCATCTGGATGGGAGAGCCCCACACCATGAACCGCCGCCTGATCGCGCAGTCCGGCACCTTCGCAGTCCCGAGCGTGCTGGACGTACCGATCGAGGACATTCTGAGCGACACGGATCAGGAAAACATCCTGGCCAAGTTCGTCCTTGCCGGCCCCGTCCGCGACGTCGCCATGCGCGAACTGTACCGCATGAACATCACCTTCGCCACACTCTTCCCCGATATGGAGGGCCTGGCCCGCTCCATGGGCTACGAGCTGGAGTTCCACTGGGGATACAATCCGCGCACCATGGAAAAGTACCGGGAGTGAGAATTCTCGCGGTCATCGGCGGCCATCCGGCTTTCGCTACTACAGCTCTTCGTAGCACTTGCGGGCGGGGCTGCACTCGAACTCGTCGACGAACTTGCCGTCGGGGCCGAGAGGCTTGAAGGTATGCTGGCACCAGAAAGCCTGGTCGTTGGAGCGCTGCACGGTGGGATCCCAGGGCGCTTCAATGAACATGCCTTTCCAGCGGAGCTTTTCACAACGTTTGGCCGAGACGCGGGTGACGCCGGGCCTTTCTCCGATCGG
>JBEKZL010000304.1:0-8212 GCA_049509915.1 Bryobacteraceae bacterium
CCGGTCGAGCGCGTGGGGATAGCGGACGGGGTCGAGCTTCATCCAGTCGGGCATGTAGTGCGGATGGCCGTTCTTGTAGGTCCCGAACCAGAGCGGCACGAGGCGAACGTTGTGCTGACGGGTGGCGGCTAGGAGCCGGTCGATCACGTTGTAATCGTAGTGTCCGGGATGGGGCTCGAAATCCTCCCAATACACGGGTATCTCGACGGTGTTGACGCCCATGTATTGCAGAGCGGGCCAGATGGCCGGGCGCGGGGGCCAGTCGCCCATGGTCAGATCCTCGATGCCCATGACGAGAAATGGGGCGTCGTCGACGAACAGCGCGAAGCGTCCGTCCTTCTGGACGATGTGCGGCACGGAGGCGGCCTTCGCCTGAGAGAATGCGGCGGCGGGCGCGAGAAAGAGAAGAGCCGCTGTCACTGCAAAGTCAGTCAGTTTCATATCATTTACCTCGTGTAACTGGGCGGGTGAGAAGATCGCGACGGTTCCGCCGCCGCTGGCAGGCGTAGACTTCGCTGCTGGATTCGTAGGAAAATACCACGCGCTTGTCCCGCGTGACTTTCTTTACCCCGTTGCCGGCGTTGAACAGTAGGTTCCCGTTCGGCAGCGCCCACACATCATTGGAGTTCGGGGCATCGTAACTCCCCTCGACCTTGCCCTCAGCGTCGACGATGAAGACTTTGCCTTGCATGCAGTCGGAGCACACGAACCGGTGCGTAGGCGCCGCCACCAAGGCGATCGCGAAAACCAGCAACGTCAGTGACGTTCTCATAATCCCCTCCATGGGCATCAATAAGTTGTGACCGAGACGCGCAGAACCAACGGCTCGGAGCTGAAGTCCAGACCTCCGTCGGTCTGGTCGCCATTCAGCAGGCGAATGAACTTGAAAACACCGTTCTTATAGGTTCCTTCCTCAACGCGGAGAAACTGGCGGCGCTTATCCGGCGCGGCGGCACGGAAATCGACGCGGCAGTAAAACCCGGCCACCAGAAACTGGTCGTCCTTGAGCTGGGCGACGAGCGCGCCGCCCATGGGCTGAGGATTAGCAGCGGGGTGGCCGTATCGCGCCCACACTCCATGAGAAACGGTGGCATCCCACGCTCCAAACCAAAGCGTTTGCGTGGGTGTTCCCTGTTCTTCGGCGACGGCCTGGAGCTTGCCCTCGAAATTCAGGCGAGCGATCTCGCGAGCCATGGGAGCAATCAAGGCGTAGGTGGGCGCGAAGGGAGCAACGAACTCCTTGGTCCCGGTCCGCGCCCAGGGAGTGAGCAACTCTTCTTTGGGCCGGGCGGCGTCCGGAATGGCTTTGATTCTGGTGAAATCCACCCCGAAGGGCGAAAACCCGATCGCCCCATGGCCAAGAGCAAAAAAGAAAAACCGCGGGCTGCCGCCGGTTTCAGGCACATAGATGGCGTTGTCGCCGCGACGATAGCTAGCGAGCGCTCTGATGTAACCCGCCGAGTCGGCGGCATAATCGTCTGGTGAGATCATGTCGAGAGCGGGCGCGGCGATCTTCCAAATAGGAACCACGTTGTCGCTCGGACCGCCATCTTCATAACGAGTGGGCGCTCCGGGTTGGAGGGATTCCGGCAATACGGCGCAGCGGTGCGTTCCCGGCGCAGCGTTGACATAGAGGGGGAGCGGATATACGGCCTTGCCGGCAGCGGCCGCCTGCCCGATATATTGCGCCACGGACCAATTGTGGAAGCAGACTTCAGCGTCCGGGCCAAAGACGTCCCGCCAATTCGGGGAAGGCGTTCGGGATGGCGCGTGCATGGCTTTTAGGACATCGGCCGGGACTGGGCCGTCGAAGAGTTTTTGCGCTTCCGGCGAATGGTCGCGGAGGTTGCCCCCGGTTCCCGGCTCATTCTCCACCTGCACCATCAACACGGTTCGCTGGGCGTCCGCCGCCTTGAGGTGACGCATCAAAGCGGCGAAGGCCTTGGCGTCCGCGTCGAGCGAGGCGGCGCAGAAGGGCGACGGCGAATCCAGCGGGATGCCGTTTCCATCAACCACGTGCGTATACCGTTCCGGCGCCAGCCTCATCCACTCCAGGATATAGTGCGGGTTGCCATTCTTCCAGGTTGCGAACCAAAGTAGGACTAAATGCAGCCGGTGAGTCCGAGCCTGCGCCAGGAGAGCGTCGACCACGCTGTAGTCGTACTCGCCCGGCTGGGGCTCGAACTGCTCCCAATAGACGGGAATTTCGACGGTGTTGGCGTCCATGAACTCCATGGCGGGCCACACCTTCGGGAGCAGAGCCGGCCATCCGCTCGAATTATTCACTTGCGCCCCCAAAATGAAATAGGGGGCATCATCCACAAACAGCGCCCAGCGTCCGTCCTTCTTCACGAGGCGCGGAACGGGCCGCTCTTTGACCTGCGCAACTGCGGCCAGGGCAGTGAACGCGAATACGAGAGCCAGACAACCGGAGGTTCCTCTCACGATCCGACCTTTCCGTAACGGTACAGAGTGAAGCGCTGAATGCCCGCAAAGCGGTCTGGTTCGCCATCCGCCGGATGGCTCCGCAGAGACAGGTTCTGCCCCTGCCCATGGCCGCCGCGAAGTTCTCCGACGGCGGCGCCCCGCGCCAATCTTCCAGACGCTTTCCCATGCGCGCTATTCGAAGCGGTACGGCGTCACGCGCTCAATGCCTTTCTGACTCGGTCCAAATAGGGCCGGATGCTCAACCGGCTCGACATGCAGTCTGGGCAATACCAGTCTGCGCGAACCAGTATCGTCTCCCGCCATACGCCGCCCTGGAACCCACCTGCCGTTCACCAAAACGCCTTCTTCCACAGTGGCCAGTTCCACAGTGGCCAGGCTAGCCAGCCGAGGTCCCGGCGTGTCGGGAATGAAACGCACGTTCACACCCGTACCAGCAGCATAGAACTCCTCCGGGCCGGTCTGAATGAAAATCGCCGCGGCGTTCCAGATGGGCGTTAGCGGCGGCGCCGCTGGAGGCTGCGTGCGGGGCATCATAAACGAGGCTTCGAGCGTCCAGCTTCCAACCTTGAGTCTCTGTGGTGGGTCTTTCGGGGACAACAGGACGGCCGACATCGTGCCGTCGCCCTGGTGGGCCGAAATCTCGGCATAATCCTGCAATCCTTCTCTGTCCGGCCAACTAGGCCGACAGGAGAAGACTTGATCGAACGCTACTTCACCCAACCCGCTTGCCTGCGACGGATGCGGGACGGGATTGTCAGCCCCTACCTGGAGGCGCTCGCCGCGGAACTCGAAGCACGAGATTATAGCATCCGACGCCAGTTGCGGAACAGCGATGCCTTTGGGCACTGGCTGACCGAACAGAAGATTCCTACCGCCGATGTCACTGAATCGGTGGTGGCGCGCTACACAGCGCCGATGCGCAAGGTGTCCTGGACCTTCGCGGGTTCATGGCTACCGTCCTCATAATTCACGTGGCTTGCCCCGACTGCTGGAGTTGCTTCGGCGTGAGGGTGTGGTACCGGCACAAGCGCAGATCGTGCCGCCTCCTTCCGGCGGCGCAGAGCAGTGCATTCAAGCCTTCGACCGGCGCCTGGAATCTGTGGCCGGCCTTGCCGCCAGCACTCGCAAGAACCTCCTTGGTTTTGCGCGCGGTCTACTGGTGGCCACCTTCGGGAAGAGCAGTCCGGACTTCACCCAACTCCGAGCCGAGCACGTACCGCGTTCGTCCAGGCCCGTGCGGTTAAGCGGGCGCCTAAGTGCCGAAAGGACCCCGGCGACGCGGTCTTGGCTTTCCTTCGCTTCCTCTCTGCGGCGGGTGTGGTTCCAGATCATTTGCAGTATGCCGTTCCGCGGGTGCGCCAGTGGACGCATGCCGCATTGCTGCGGTTTCTGCCTACAGAAGATCTGAATCGTGTACTGGCGCTCCCCACCGAGGCGACTGCCAAAGGGTTTCGAGACCGCGCCATGATTCTGCTGTTGGCGCGCTTCGGCCTTCGGGCTGGCGAGATCGTGCGGCTTGAGTTGGGCGATATTGATTGGCGTGCTGGCACCATTCTGATTCGCGCCGGCAAGACACGCCGCGAACGTGTTTTTACCCTGCCCCAGGATGCGGGCGAGGCTCTCGTGCGCTATCTCAAGGAGGGCCGCGCGACCACCCATCATCGCCGGATCTTCCTCAACCTGTACCCACCCCACGAACCGCTGGCTTCTGCGGTGATCCTCTCGGGCATTGCGCAAGGCGAGCTTCGAAAAGCCGGCATTAACGGCCATCGCCCCGGCGCATACGTATTCCGTCACCCGCTTGCCGCCCACATGGTTTGTCGGGGCACGACATTTAAAGAGGTGGCCGATATCCTCGGGCATCGGGCCTTGGAATCGACGGCTATTTACCCCAAACTGGATCTCTCCTCTTTGGCGCAGGTCGCCATCGCCTGGCCGGGAGGCGTCGAATGAAGCACCTCCACCTGCAAATCCACGCGGAGAGATATGGCGAACGGCGCAAAGCGTTGGGCTTCCAGTTTCGGGACGGCCTGGTACAGCAGTTCGTTCATTTTCTGGAATCGCAGGATGGCGCGGGCCCAATCCGTGCCGCGATGGCGCTGCAGTGGGAAGTTACCGCTTCTCCGGCGTGCGGACGTTGTGGGCAGGTCCGACGTCTGACCGTAGCCCGACACTTTCTGATGTACCTAAAAGCGTTTCTGCCGGACACCGAGATTCCGGTGCCGGGACTGCTTACTGAGGAACGGCGGCCGAGGCCACACCTTTACTCCGATGAGGAGATTGTGGGCATGCAGCAGGCGACTCGGGCATTGTAGGAGCCCGGATGCCTGAAACAGATCACCTTCGAAACCCTGATCGGCCTGCTCGCCAGCACGGGGCTTCGCATTGGAGAAGCACTGCGTCTGACCTTGCGTGACGTTCATTTGGATTTCGACCCGCCGCATTTGGAAATCCGCAACGCCAAGTTCGGCAAGTCGCGGTTCGTGCCGGTCCACGCGACTACCGCCCAGCACCTGCGGCTCTATCTGGACAGTCGGCATAGTATCGTTGGCGATAAGCCGGAAGCGCTGTTTCTCCTACGCCCCAAGAAGCCTCTGCGATATCCGCCCGCGCAAGCCTATTTCCGGCAACTCGCCAGCGCGGCAGGCGTTCCGAAGAATCCGCCAGGCCGCAGCGGGCCAGCGTGGCATTCGCTGCGGCACACTTTTGCCGTGCGGCGCCTGTTGGAGTGGTATCGCGCCGGGGCCGACGTCCGTTCTTTGCTCCCCAATCTCGCCGTGTACTTGGGACATCTTGGCCCCGCTCAGACATACCACTATCTGACAGCTGCACCGGAGCTGCTCAGTGCCGCGGCCGGGATCTTCGAGGGCTATGCCAATGGAGGAGGGGCAGAATGATTCAGCAATCTTCTGAGCCAGCCACGTTGGGGCCACTGCTCCAGTCATTCTTAACGGAACACCTGATTTCGCATCGACTCGCCAGCCGTCAAACCGTGGATGGCTATCGTGACGCGTTTCGGCTACTGCAGGAATTTCTGCGGCGCACCAAGGGCAAGGCACCGTCGGCTCCTTGCGTGAGCGACCTCGACGCTCCCTCCATTCTGGAGTTCCTCGATTACTTGGAAAAGGAGCGGCACAACAGTACCCGGTCCCGCAATGTGCGCTTGTCGGCGATTCGTAGCTTTTTTCGTCTGGTTGCCCTGCGCGATCCTGCCAGCGTCAATCTCGCCACGCGCGTGCTCGCGATGCCGGTGAAGCGAACCGACCGCCGGCGGACGCCCTCCTCCGCGCGCGACCCCCTGGTCGCGCTTCGCTGACGGCAAGGGGTTGATTACTTGGGGCGAAGAGCGGGTCCAGGGGACCCGCGCGGACGAGGGCGTCTGCCCCACCATTCTTGCAGCATCTTCCGAAATTGGAAAAAGCATGCGGGCATTACGCAAAAGTGCGTACGCCACGTTTGGGCTAAGTTGCCGTCTGGCGCGCCTGGATTTAGCACTACTAAAAATGCGGTTTAATGAGAACGGCTTGACTGGGAACTGCGTCACCGCCTATAGTCACAGGCAGGTCAGGAGCTTGTGAGCAAAATACCCGGTAGTGTCGTATTGGAAAAATACTCCCTTGGAGTGGGCGACCGCTTCGCCCATCAAGCCAAAGCCCAATTGGCGGCGTGTGTGCGAGCGGCCGAAGCCGGGCGCGTGGTAATACCGGTTTGGAATAAATCGAACCGCGAGCACACTACCGTCGGCTCCGAGCCGGAGAGCGCGCGGCGGGCGGCGGAAGGCGCGGTCGAAGCCCTTGGCTGGGAGCACTCTTACTATCTCGACGCCGATCATATTACCTTCGGCACGGTCGGCCGGTTCCTGGCGTTCTGCGATTTCTTTACTCTCGACGTGGCCGAGGCCATCGGCAAACCCCCGGCCGCGGGAGCGGTCGAAAAGTTCCTGGGGCGGCATCCGGAGTTGCAGGGAGGGATCGAGATTCCGGGCATTGCCGAGCCATTTCAGGTGACCGCGGACGAAGCCGGCCGGGCCGCGGCGAAGTATCTGAGCGCGGTGTCGGAAGCCGCCGGGATTTATCGCAAGATCGCTGCCCACAAGCCGGCGGGGAGCTTCGTCACCGAGGTTTCCATGGACGAAACCGATTCGCCCCAAACCCCGCCCGAACTGCTGCTGATTCTGGCCGCCATCGCGGATGCTGCTATTCCCATTCAAACCATCGCCCCCAAGTTCACCGGACGCTTCAACAAAGGCGTGGACTACGTGGGTAATGTGGAGCAATTCGAGAAGGAGTTTAGCGCGGACCTGGCAGTGATCGACTTCGCGGTGAGCCGCTACCGGATGGCCTCCAACCTGAAGCTGAGCGTACACTCCGGCAGCGACAAGTTTTCCATTTACGGGCCGATTCGGCGCTCTCTGGCGCGCTTCGGGGCCGGCGTACACGTGAAGACCGCGGGCACCACGTGGCTGGAGGAACTGATTGGCCTGGCCGAGGCCGGTCCGGAAGGGCTGGCGCTGGCCAAGGAGGTTTACGCCCAAGCACATGCCCACCAAAGGGAGCTCTGCGCCCCGTATGCCAGCGTGATTGATATCGATCCCGCGTGTCTGCCCACTCCGGGCGCGGTAGACGGCTGGGGCTGGGAACAATATGCCGGAGCGTTGCGCCACGCCCCGGCGAATCCCCTGTTCAATCCCCACTTCCGTCAACTTCTGCACGTCGCCTACAAGGTGGCGGCCAAGATGGGCAGCCGCTACACGGACATGCTGGTGGCCGCGGAGCCTTCGATCGCCCGGAATGTGACCGAGAACCTATTCGACCGTCACATTCGACCGCTGTTTCTGAGCGATTGATGCCCGGCAGGCCAGGGACACCAGGCTGCGAAGGGCCGGACCGCGTCTTTTCCTTCCAGCCGCTAAACCGTCGTTTGCAAGGTCGTGTTCCTTTTGTAGTAGCATCACACATATATGTAGTAACTCTCGGGGATGCCAAACTCCATGAACAGGCGGTCGGTGGCGGGTTTCTCGGCATTTCTGCGCCCTCAACCGCCCCACCGGAGCGGCCGAACCCGGCGAGGTGCGCATCCGCTACGCGCCGTACCGCCCTCCCTCGGCTGTTATCTCCGTCGAAACCAATTTCGTCGAAATTGGCGTCACCGTGCGGGACCGCCAAGGAGCGCCGATCGGCGGACTGCAAGCCTCCGATTTTCAGGTCTTCGATAACCTCAAGCCGCAAATCGTCACGTCCTTCTCCGAGCGGCGTGCCGGGTCGGCGCCTGCCTGGGCGGCCGCCGCCGGCTCCTCCGACCCGCTGCTTTCCGCCGCGCGGGCCGTCGTCGCCGCAGGCGCCACCGTCACCCCGCCTCGCTACATTGCCCTCTTCTTCGACGATACCCACTCCGGACTCGCCGGTTTCGACCGCTCCAGGCACGCCGCCGGGAAGATGGTCGCAGATCTCGGTCCCGGCGACCGGGTCGGCATCTTTACCAGTTCCGGCGCCGTCACGCTCGATTTCACGGCAGACACCAAGACCCTGCTGGCCACCCTGGTGGGCATGCGCCGGCATCCGGACGCCGGCTCCAACCGTGGATACGGCGTATGCCCCACCCTGACCGCCTACCAGGCCTACGTGATCGCGAAACACCTCGACGGCATGGCGAAAATGGTTGCCGTGGCCGACATCAGAACCTGCGAACCGACAATCCCCGAGGAGGTCGCCGAGGTGCAGGCGCAGGACGCCGCCGAAACCGCCTGGGACCTGCTCCGGAATCA
>JBEKZL010000305.1:0-8179 GCA_049509915.1 Bryobacteraceae bacterium
CTGGAGGACGCCTGGGTGATCGTCGGGCACGTGGGCGATTCGCGCCTTTACCAGGTGCGCCACGGCGAAATCCGCAAGATCACCCACGACCATTCGCCGGTGGGAGAGCGTGAAGACGCCCGCGAGCTAAGCGAAGCCGAAGCCATGCAGCACCCGCGCCGCAACGAGGTCTTCCGCGACGTGGGTTCGGAAGAACACGCGCCCGACGACCCGGATTTCATCGAGATCCAGCGCCTGGCCTTCGATCCGGCGAGCGCCCTGGTTTTGTGCAGCGACGGGCTGAGCGACCTGGTGGGCTCCGAAGCCATCCGTTCTTTGGTGGAGCAACGCGCCGGCGACCCGGAGGCGGCGGCGCGAGCGCTGATCGGCGCCGCCAATATCGCCGGAGGCAAGGACAACGTCACGGTGATCGTGGTGGAGGGCGAAGATTTTCAGCTACCCGCCCCATCCGCGGCGCCCTCGCGCGCCTGGGGCTGGAGCGCGATCGCTCTGACGGCTCTTGCCGCGGCCTTTTACGGAGGGCGCGCCACCGCGCCGAAACCACCGCCGGCGCCAGTCGTTCATCTGCCGAGGGTGCTGATGGTTGGCAACGGAGCCGCTTATCAATCCATCGGCGAAGCCATGGCGGCGGCGGCGGCCGGCGATACCGTGGTGGTGCTGGCAGGCGAGTATCGCGAGCAGATTCAGCTCAAGAGCGGCGTCAGCCTGCGCGCCGCCGTCCCTCGCGAAGCCGTGCTGCGCGCCGCGCCCATGAGCGATGGCCCGGCGATATCGGCCGACCATGTTCAGGGCGCGAGCGTTTCCGGCCTGCGCATCGCCGCCGCTCCTGACATGCCGATTGCGACCGGCATCCTGTTGCTGGATTCCAACGTGAGATTGGAAGACGATGAAGTGGATGGCGCTAAGGTCGGAATCGAAATCCGCGGCGTTGGCAGTCCCGCGCTGGTCGGTAACGCCCTGCACGATTGCAGCGCCGAAGGCCTCCTCGTCAGCGGCGCGTCCACGCCCTGGATCTCGCACAACAGTTTCCAGCGGGACAAAGGCGGCGTGCGCGCCCGCGATGGTGCCCAGCCGGCGCTGGTGGGCAACGTGTTCGAGAAGGCCGCCCTGCAGTTGCTTCCCGGCGCCGACATGAAAACTCTCCGCGAACGGAACTTCTTTATCGAGGAGCGGAGGGCCGGCCGATGATGGGAACCGCTTCGCCGTCGCTGAAGAAGGACCGATTGACAATCGGTCCGCAGGTTGCCAACCTGCCCCACCTTGGTGCGCTCAGCCAACTTTCAGGAGTTCGGATATGATTGCGCCCGCTGGCCGGCGTCTGGGGAAGTTCGAGATCCGCCAGAAGCTGGGGCGCGGCGGCATGGCCGATGTGTACCTGGCCCTCGACGGCGAAACCGCCCAGACCGTGGCGCTCAAGCTGATCGAGCACAGCTCCGACGCCGACACCCGCGACGCCATCGAAGCCGAACGCCGCGGCGCCGAACTGCAGGCGCGCCTAGCCGCCATCGATCCCCACGTGGTGCGCGTCTATCAATCCGGCGACCTGGACGGCTTCTTCTTCGTGGCCATGGAGTTCATTGATGGACGGGACTTGCATGAGTGGATGCGCGGCGGCCCGCTGACCCCGGAATTCGCTTCCGAAGTGGCGCAGGCCGTGGCCGAAACCCTGGACCACGCCCATAACCTGGACGTCGAGATCGACGGCAAGCCCTATCACGGCATCGTACACGGCGATATCAAGCCCAAGAACATCCGCATCGGCAACCGGGCCGAAGTGCGTGTGCTCGATTTCGGCATCGCCAAAGCCTTATCGCTCTCTCGCCGGCTGACGCGCAACGAGTTCGGCAGCGTACCCTACGCTTCACCGGAACGGCTGGATTCGGGCGACGTGGACGTGCAATCCGACCTGTGGGCGCTGGCCGTGATGCTCTACGAAATGGTCACCGGCCTGCAGCCGTATCACGCCGCGAGCACGGAACGGCTGGAGAGCATGATCCGTTCCCGCATTCCGCCCCCGCCCGCGCCGGACCCCTGCCCGGAGGGGTTGCGCCGTATCCTGGTGCGCGCCATGGCGGGCGATCCGGCCGCGCGGTTCCCATCGGCGCGCGCGTTTGCCCAGGATTTGGCCGCCTTTCGCGCCGCCTATTCGAGCGGCCGGCGCTATGGGCCGGCGCCCGCAACTCAGGCGGATGCCGCACCGGAATCGAAGCGGGACGCCGACGTTACCCGCCGCACCGCCAGCCGCGATTCAGGCGACGACGCCACCCGCCGTACCCGGCCGGAGGCCGCTCGCCAAGCGGTGGCCGATCTGGAACTTAGCCGGGAACCAGGCAGCAAATCGGTCAAGCCGGCCGACGCCGATGCCACCCGCCGCACCCCGGCGCCCGTGGTTTGGCCCCCGAAAGCCTCCGCCCGGCCAAACCGCCGCGCTTTCTTCCGCCGAGCCATCCAGGCAGTAGCGCTGCTCGCCATTGCCGTTTTTCTCTATGGCATCTGGAGTTGGACCTCCTCTTATCAGAGCGGCCAGAACCTGGCGCGGCGGATTCAGTCCGAGCAAATCACCGATCCCGAACAGATCTGGTCCCAATGGACGGAACTTTCGCATGGGGATACCTCGTCTTTCAGCTTGCGGGGGACGCGCAACCTGGTAAAGCAGAAGCTGAGGGAATCGGCTGAACGAACAATTACCGCCTATCGCACCAGCGACGGCCAGCCGGTGGCGGAGAAAGACTGGCAGCGGGCGCGCAACATGCTGATCCGCGCCATGTCGCTCGACCCCGACGATACCGTGCGCGGCGAACTGCGTCTGGCGGAAGGGCACATCGCCCGCATCGAAGGAGGGCTACACAAGGACCCCGCGCGCCTGCGCGATGCCATCGAAGAATTCGAGGTAGCGGCGCGCCTGCTCCCCAAATCGCCCGATCCAGAGCTTGGCCTGGCCCGAGTCTACCTTTCCAGCACGCTCGATATCGACAAGGCTTCCGCGGCGCTGGACGAAGCCGGCAAGCGCGGGTATCCGCCCGGCAATCGCGAAAAGCTGCAACTCGCCTACGCCTACATGGTACGCGGCGACCGGGAATTCTGGGATTCGCGCGACGTGCGCGGCCTGCCCCAGGAAAAAGACCAGGTGCAGCGCGCCGCCGACGACTACCAGCGCGCCGCGTCCCTCTACCAGAGCGTTGCGCCCTGGGGCAACGCCAACACCATGATCAAACGATTAGGCGATAGCCTCGACAGCGTCAACTTCCGCCTTTCCGCGATCGCGCAACCCGATCAGGCGGCGCACTGATGCGGCGCGGAAAGTGGGTGCCGCTGTCGCCGGCAATCGCTCCCTCACAGGCGCGGCCCGAACTCGCGCATTTCCGAGTCGCGACTGCGAGGGAGCGGTTGCACGGGGAAGAAACCCGCTGACCATGGCCATTACTCGCAGCACGGCCGCCGACCGGACCCAATTGCGGCGAAGCCCCCCGACGCCGCGCTGGCGCGTTCGCGAGTTCGCCTGGACTCTCGCCGCCAGCGCGCTGGTCGCCGCCGGGCTGTACTTGGTTTGGAATGCCAAGACGACGGGCATGGCGTCGATCGATCAGGATCTCGCCGCGCACCGCATCGCCAATCTGAACGGGCTCTCGGCCCGCGAAGACCTGCTGCCCGCGCTCGGTATCGTCGCCGATGGCCGCCTTCGCGCCGAGCTGGCGCGCAAAATCTACGACGCCTCGGGCGACCTTTCTAACGTCGGACGTATCCGTCCGCTGGTTTCGGCCGACCAGTTTCACCTGCTCAAACCAATGTTCGTGGTCCGCACTCCGGCCGAGCTTCGCGCCAAGTTTCGGCAGTGGATCGCGATCTTCTTCGCGGTATTCCTGTTGGTGAACGTCTTTTGGAGCCTGCGCGGATTTTCAGGCGACGAATCGCTGCTGCCGGTGGTGGTGCTGCTCTCGGGAACGGGAATGATGCTGATGGTGTCACTGCGCGACCCTGTGCGCGACAATTTGCTGTTCGCCGATTTCGCCCAGGGCGCGGCCATCGGAGCGCTGCTAATGGCGGCCGCCGCGCTCATCGATTACGAGCGCCTGATGGGGCGGTTGAGCTTTGTCCCGTTGATTGCGAGCTTCACCCTTTCGGCCCTGCTGATCGCGTTCGGCCGTGGCCCGGGCGCGAGCGATGCCAAAGTGAATCTGCTGGGTTTTCAACCGGTCGAAATCATTCGCCTGCTGCTGGTGTTTTTTCTGGCCGGATATTTCGCGCACCGCTGGGACCTGCTGCGCCACGCACGGGAGACCCGGCCCAAGCTGGCCGCGCTCACCAGACGGATGGCGATTCCGCCGCTGGAGGCTACGCTGCCGGTCGCGGTTTGCGTCGCACTCTCCATCGTCTTTTTCTTTCTGCAACGAGACATGGGGCCGGCGCTGGTCTTCGCCTGCCTGTTTCTTTCGCTCTACGGCGTCGCCCGCGCCAGCGCGCTGGTGCCGGCCATCGGGCTCGCGCTGGTAGTGTGCGGATTCGTGGCCGGCTACTACCTGGGCGTGCCGCATACCGTTGGCGAGCGCGTCTCCATGTGGCTTTCGCCGTGGGACAACCTGGTTCACGGCGGCGATCAACTGGCGCACTCTCTGTGGGCTTTTTCGACCGGTGGAGTTTCCGGCATGGGCCTGGGGATGGGTGACCCGCAACTGGTTCCGGCGGCCCACACCGATCTGATTCTTTCCGCTCTGGGCGAAGAGATGGGCTTCTGCGGGGTAGCCGCCGTGTTCGGGTTGTACGCGTTCCTGGTATGGCGGGCGCTCCGGATCGGCTTGCGCGCCCGTTCCGACTACGAATTCTTTCTGGCCGCCGGTCTTGCCGCCGCGACCGCCCTCGAATTGCTGCTGATCGCGGCCGGTGCGTTGGGGGTGGCGCCTCTGTCGGGCGTGGTGACCCCGTTCCTCAGCTACGGCCGCACTGCCATGCTCGCCAATTTCCTGCTGGTCGGAATTCTGCTGGCCATCTCCGCGCGTGGCGGACGGGAACCGCGTGCTGTTTTCCGCGTCCCCGCCCAGCGGCTGGCGATCGTCTTTGCCGCCGCATTCGCCGTTGTAGCCGCCAAAGCCGCCTATGTGCAGGTGGCCGAGTCCGGCCCCATCATGGGCCATGGCACGCTGGTCTTGCAGGCCGACGGCATGCGGCGCTTCCAGTACAATCCTCGCTTTCTGGACGCCATCGAACGCATTCCCAAGGGCTCCATCTACGACCGCAACGGCCTGCCTCTGGCCACCAGCGATTGGAACGAGCTCGAAAAACACCGCGCCGAATATCGCGAGTTGGGCATCGATATCGACGCCGCCTGTTCCCGCACCGAATACCGGCATTATCCTTTCGGCGGCCTGCTGTTCGATCTGCTGGGCGATTTGCGCACGCGCACGCGCTGGGGCGCATCCAATACGGCCTTCATCGAGCGCGACCAGGCCCGCCGCCTGCGCGGTTTCGACGACCGTCCCACCCTGGTCGAAGTGAAAGAACCCTCGGGCGCGACCGAACGCGTCATTCGCTACGATTATCGCGAGCTGGTGCCGCTCATCCGCCATCATTTCGATCCGCAGGACCCAGCCGTGCGGCGCGTGCTCGACCGTCCGCGCGATGTACACACTTCGGTCGATGCGCGCTTGGAAGTCCGCGTCGCCGTGATTCTGCGCCACGCCGTCGAAACATCCGGCCGGCAGAAGGGCGCCGCCGTGGTGCTCGATCCCGCCAATGGAGACTTACTCGCGGCGGTGAGCCTGCCGCTGGCTCCCGATACGACCCAGGCGAACGCAGCGGAGAATCCGGAAGCCAATCCGTATCTCGACCGCGCCCGTTTCGGCCTTTATCCGCCCGGCTCGACATTCAAAGTGGTGACGGCCATGGCGGCGCTGCGCAAGGACCCCTCGCTGATTCACAAAACTTACGAGTGCATCCGCCTTCCCGACGGCCGCGTCGGCAACTATATAAAAGGTTCGAAGCGCCCCATCCGCGACGACGTGCAGGATAAAGAGCCGCACGGCACGCTCGACCTCGAGCGCGGCATCGTGGTCTCCTGCAACGCCTACTTCGCGCAACTCGGCGCCTACGACGTGGGGGCCGACGCGCTGTTCGACGCGGCCGGCATCCTGGGCATTGCCACCGGCGCTCCCAACACCGCCGCGCAATTGAAAAAGTCGCTGCCGCAATCGTCGTACGGACAGGGGCAGGTGGTGGCGTCGCCGTTCCAGATGGCGCGCGTGGCTGCGACCGTGGCCGCCGGCGGCGCCATGCCGCAAGGCCGTTGGATCACCGATGAAACCAACCTCCGCACCGACCCGCCCAGAACCGCGCTCAGTGCCGATGCCGCTCAGACCCTGGGGCGATTCCTGCGCGAGGTGGTCACTTCCGGCACCGGCCGGAGCGCCGCCGGCGCCGCCGTCCCGGTTGCCGGCAAAACCGGCACGGCGGAACTCGCCGACGCGCCTTCCCACGCCTGGTTCATCGGCTTCGCGCCTTACAGCGGAACGCCTGCAGCCACCCAGCGCAAAATCGCGTTTTCGGTTCTGGTGGAAAATGGAGTGTATGGCGGCACCGCGGCCGCTCCCGCCGCGGCGGAAATCGTCAATGCAGCCGTGAAACTGGGGCTGATTCATCCATGAGCCTGTTTTCGGAAATTGAAAAAACCATCGAACGCGGCTTTCGAAGCGCCACTGAGCGCCTTTTCGGGCAGGCCGAATCGGGCGACCTGGTTACGCTCCACCACGCTCTGCTCGAATCCGTCGAGGAGCAGGTGCAAGTGCTGGCGCACGGCCGGCGCGTATTTCCGTTTCCGCGCGTCCAAGTTACCCTGGTTGCCGCCGAAGAGGCCCGGCGCAATTTGCTGGCCGCGGCATTCGGCGAAGACAAGCGCCTGGAAAACGATATTCGCGAGGCGCTGGAGGCTGCCGGCTGCCAGATCCCGCGCGGCTTCACGGTGGAGATTCTGACTTCCCCCGCCGGCGATAAACCGTTTTTCATCGACTACCAGCGCGACCCCGCCAAACCCGCTGCCGAAACACCCGTCGGCCGTCTGGTGGTGGTAAAGGGCAAAGCCGCATGCGACGCGTATGTTCTGGATAAACCTCGCACCAACATCGGCCGCTTGAGCGAGCTCACCGATAGCGAACAGCGGGTGGTGCGCCGCAATGACGTGGTTTTCGAAGAGAACGCTCACGAAGCCAATGGCACCGTCTCGCGCCAGCACGCCCACATTCGCCGCGAAGATGGCCAATATCGCGTGGCCGACGACGGCAGCGAATTCGGCACCCGCGTTTTCCGCGACGGCCGCTCCATAGAAGTGCCCGCCGGCAACCGCCGCGGCGAACGACTTAGGCCGGGAGATGAGATTTATCTGGGGCGGGCGTGTTTGCGCTTCGAAGGGTAGGTGACTTTTCCTTATCGTGTGCCCCACGTGGGGAACCAGCTTCGAAACCAGTCAGCTAGGGTAGTGCCCAATAAATAATTGGTCAGGCAGGACTGCTGGCAAAAGTGCGTGCGCCACGGCGGCGGAGGGGAAGTCAATTCCGCGCCGTCGCTTAAGACTCGCCGTCGACGAGCGTGCGAAGTTGGGCCACGATTCCACGCATCGACTCGGATTGAGCGGTGAGTTGCTGGCTCGCCGCCGCGCTCTCTTCCGCGCTTGCGGCCGTCTCCTGAGTGGTCTGCTCCATCCGCGACACGGCTTGCGAGATGAGATCGATGCCGCGAACCTGCTCGACCGTCGCCCCATCCAGTTCATCGGTCAGTTGCACGACGCGCTTGGCGAGCTGAGAATTCGTGGCCATGGCCTGCGCGCATCGATCCACGGTGACCTGCCCTTCCGCGGTTTTGTCGATCGACTCCTGGATCAGGGCGGAAGTTTCCTTGGCCGCGTCCGCGCTGCGTTTCGCGAGGTTGCGGACCTCGTCGGCGACCACCGCGAACCCCATGCCGGCCTCTCCGGCCCGGGCCGCCTCCACGGCGGCATTTAGAGCCAGAATGTTCGTCTGAAACGCGATTTCATCGATGGTCTTGATGATTTTCGAGACCTTCTCGCTGGAGTGTTTGGAGCCTTTCATCCAGCGGACCAGTTGCTCCATGGAATTGTCCATCGCCTGGAAGCTGGTTCCGGCTTCTCGCATGACACCAGCCAGGGTCGCCGTTCTCTCCTTGCTTTTGTGCGCGC
>JBEKZL010000306.1:0-13086 GCA_049509915.1 Bryobacteraceae bacterium
ACACGCGCAAGTATGTCACTCACAGTTGGTTCTTCGAAAAACCGCAGGATTTGTGGGACGCGCTCTTCAGCAGATTTGATTACGTGCGACACCATCCGCAGGAGATTGAAGACTTGCTGAATTTCTCTTTTTGATTGTGATGTCGAATTATTTATGCGCGACTATATTACAGATTCCTGCTCAGAGCCGAATTCAGATCGAGGTCCAGATCATATCGGCTCTGGTTCTCGTCATCTTCGTCTAATACCGCGTCCCAGCAAAAACGATGTTCGCTTGCCCAACCTAGTGGAAGCCTCTCTGCGTCCATTTGACGAACGATGGCAACGCGGCCAATCAGATCTGGCAATACTCGAGGCACTCCCGCCGGTACGTCACCTCGCGCTGTCGGATGAAGCGTCGCATCCAATTCGGTAAAGAACTCGTCACAGACCCTGGATCCAAATCGTCCGAGACCGATCACTATGACGGGCGGAAGCAGCAGTCGTTTATAGGTTCCGTAGTAGACGGGGCGGACTTCCTCCGTGACATCTTCTCTAGGCGAGAAGCCTGGAGATCTCGTGCCTTATTGCAGCCAGATCCTCCAGGAGCATGGACATAATGAGCTCCCTCCGTCATCAATCGGCACGACCCTTCGGGCCGACGCAATATTAACTGATCTCTCGTAATAGGAAAGCGATCATTACGAGGCCCTTTGTGGGTGGCCCTCGGCGGATTCCTGCGTTGCCTGCAACCCCCGTAAGCACAGGTGAGCTCCCACCAACCGTCCCCCTCCCCACACCTCTGCCCGTTGTGTTATAGTTACGAGTGAAAGACGCAATGAGTCGGAACTATAACATTATGCGCCCACTCTCCTTCGACCCCCAAGATCTCCGCAAGCATCTCCTGCGCCACAAAATCGCCACTCTGCCCGAACTCAAAGCCGCTCTCGGCACCAGCGCCGACCTCACCGTCTTTCGAAAACTCAAGCTCCTGGATTACCTCTCCAGCTATACCCATCGCGGCCGTTACTATGCCCTCCGCGAAGCCGCCCGCTTCGACGACGTCGGCCTGTGGTCCCATGATGCTGTTTGGTTTTCCCGTTACGGCACCCTCGTCTCCACCGTCGAATCCTTCGTCAAGCAGTCCCCGAGCGGGTGGTTCGCCGATGAACTGGCCGACGTTCTTCATGCCGAAGTTCAAGACCCCCTCCACGATCTCGTGCGCGCCGAGCGTCTGCGCCGCTCCGAAGTGGCCGGACGATTCCTTTACACCTCCGCCGATGGCCGGCAAGCTCGCGATCAACTCCGCACCAGGCAAACCGCCCGGTCGGTTCCTCTACTGACCGACGCCTCCGCTCTCCAGGTATCTCCCGATGAACTGAAGGCGGCCATCTTGCTTTTCTACAGCCTGCTCGACGAGCAGCAGCGTCGTTTGTTTGCCGGGCTGGAATCCATCAAGCTGGGACGCGGTGGCGATAGCGTTCTGGCCGAATTCCTCGGCCTGGACTCGCACACTGTCGCTCGCGGACGCCAACAACTCCTCGATCAGAATGTATCGACGGGCCGCACCCGCCGTTCCGGCGGCGGACGCAAACCCGTCGAAAAAAAACCGCCGACATCGTCACGCTGATCGAGTTCCTGCTCGAATACGATACCGCTGGCGATCCCATCACCGGGCTGAAGTGGTCTCGGCGCACTACCGAGAAGATTGCCATGGCGTTGGGCGACTTCGGTGTCAGTGTTAGCCCTAACACCGTCGCTCGTCTTCTTCACCAGATGGGCTATTCCCTGCGCGTCAATCACAAGAAACTCTCCACCGACTTTAGCCACGACCGCAATGATCAGTTCCTCGATCTGAGCGATCAACGCCAGCGCTTCCAACGCCGGGGCCTACCCATCATCAGCGTGGATACCAAGAAACGCGAACTGGTGGGCAACTTCAGGAATCCCGGCTCGCGTTGGGATCTGTCTCCCCGCCTGGTCAACGACCATGACTCCCGCTCTGATTCCACCGGTGTCGCAATTCCTTACGGCATCTACGATCTGCTCGCCAATCGGGGGTCGGTCATGGTCGGCGTCTCGCACGACACATCCGCCTTTGCCGCGCACGCCATTGCACATTGGTGGCGACAAGAAGGGTCGACCCGCTATCCACGCTCCCGACAACTCCTCATCCTGAGCGACACCGGTGGCCGCAATGGCGCTCGACACCGCACCTGGAAAACTGAGGTCCAATCTCAACTCGCCGACTCCCTAGGTCTGACTCTCACCGTGGCCCACTACCCGACGGGTGCTTCCAAATGGAACCCCATTGAACATCGCCTCTTTTCAGAAATCTCCAAAAACTGGGCAGGCGAACCTCTCGACAGCTATCAGATCCTCAACTTCATCCGATCAACCAGAACGGAAACAGGCTTGTCGGTCACCGCTCAACTCGACCGTCGCAACTATCCCACCGGTACCGAACCGTCACCCGACCAGCTTCAATCCCTTCGACTGACACCGCACGAGGTCCTCCCGGAGTGGAACTACACCATCTCACCCAATCTGTGAAGTTGTTTTTGCGGCAGCCCTAAGGCGCCTCAAGCCGCTTCTCGGCCTTCTCACACAGACCTGCGCGAAACCAAGCCCGCCCCGCACTGAGCGGCTCACGCAAGATTGCAGGCTCACGCGCAACCGTACCACCGGACGAGAAATACACGTGCACGGTATAGTGCGATTGCGCGTGCGGGCGAATGTTAGGCACGCCGATCAAGCAACCCCAAGTCCAGTGCTGTATGCTACTCCTTGCCCGTATAGGCAAAAGTCAGCGTAACCCGCTCGATACCGGAAGGCACGACGAACGGCACGTGGATGTAGGTTTGATTTTGGGTCCCGAGGACCACGCCATCGAGCACGAGATCAGGGGCAGAAACCTGGGAGGCAGAAGGGGTTTATTGACCGCTGCCGCCTTTCGCAGCCGAAACAACCAAAAGAAGAACGCGCACCGCCTGGAGTCCTCGCATATCTTATGATCGACCAGGAACTGGGTTAGGAGATGTTAAGAGTTCCTGGGAGCTGGATGGCTCCCGATATTCCAAATTAAGGCTCACGCGCGCATTCGCGGCGGCATGGGGGAAGCCACTTTCCGCCTGCCCCGCGATCTCGGCGTCTATGCGTCGGGCCGGCGCGCATCGGCCAGATCAACCTGATCGCCGATTGAGGGCGGACTCCTCCAGCAGCTTCACCATCGCGACCAGGATCTCGCTGACCGGTGTGGCGATTCCCAGAGCGGTGGCGCGCCGGACCACGTAGCCGTTGAGCGAATCGATTTCCGTGGGCCGGCCACGGGCGATATCCTGCGCCATGGAAGAGGTCGCCCGGGTCATCTTTTCAGCCAGGCGCGCCGTCGCCTCCACCACGACTTGTTCCGAGAGCGAGATTCCCTCGGCGCGCGCCACCGCCACAGTCTCCGAGATGGCGCGCATCCCGAATTCGCGCACCGGTTCGGATTGGACGATTCGGCCGTACGGCGCGCGTGTGAGCGCCGAAAGGGCGTTGTAGGCACAATTCATCACCATTTTGGTCCACAGCTCGGCGGCGATGTCGTGCGAAATCCGGCAGGGGACGCCGGCCTGTTCGAACATGGCGGCCAGTGGTTCGAGATCGGGCTGGCGGGGCCATCCGGCGTGGTAGCCGATGATCAGGTCGCCGCGGCCGGTGTGGGTCACGCGGCCGGGCGCGGTCATCTCAGCGGCCACGTACACGGCTGTCGGGACGGCGTAAGCCTGAATCGACGAATGGATGCGGTCGGGATTGTCGATGCCATTTTGAAGGCTAAGGATGGTTGTGTTCGGCGAAAGGAAGGGCTGCAGTTCGCGGGCGACGGATTCGGTGCTGACCGTCTTCACGCAGAAGAGGACCACGCCGGCATCGCGCACGCCCTCTGCGAGGCTCGTTGTCGCTGCGATAGGAATGCGCTCCTGAACGTGCAGCCCGTCGAGCAGCAGTCCATCGCGCGCGATCGCCTCTACGTGTGGCGCGCGGCCGACTAATTTGACGCGCACACCGGAGCGGGCCAGCATCGCTCCGAAATAGCACCCGACGGCGCCCGCGCCCACTACCGCGACCTGCGGCCAATGGTCTGTTGTCCGCATGAGAAATCATCATACCGCGCGGGAGGCGGGACTAACCTTGCCAGCATCGCGAGGGCGATTTGCGGTGCACCGCTACGGCTTCGGATGCTGGGCGAAGAAAGACCACATGAGGCTCGTTGCGGGGTGACCGTCTGCGGGTTAAGCGCGTCATCAACCTACATGTTGACGCCGGGATAGAACGAGAGCATTTCCGCCGGTCTTGTAGTCAAAGAAAACCAGCCATCGGCCAGGACGCAGTACCCACTCTATACGAGACTCTACTTTCTCCCCAGCTGAAGCTGACCGCCGGCGCTACTATTGAGCTTTGCGCCGACTGCCCTGATTCCCGCGGATGGAATGATCGTCCGGCGCCGTGCTCCTCATGTGGATCGCGATACACAGGTCGTTCGCTGGCTCCAACCCTCGGCGCTGCCCGTCTCACTTGGGTCCTATGCGGCCTTACCTAACAGCGGGCATCCATTCGGCTGGCCTGAGGCATTCGTGCACGTCGTGAGCGCCCATCACGCTCAGCAAGTATGGCCCGGAGCGCCCCAGGGTGCGCCGAAGGAGCGCGTCGGGAATAAACGAAAGTCGCTGGGCCTGTGGCGAAGGGGCGTCGTCTGGACAACGCGCGAACACGCACCCAGGAGACCATTCCCGTTCGGGAACAAAATTAGCTCCATGCCGTTCGATTGATCATTTCGCTCACCGTGCCGCCACGGCCAGAAAAGGCAAAAAGGTGCGAAGATACAGAGCGTGACGGGTTAGTATCCGGAGGACTGGGGACCAATGACATACATCCATATCAGAGCTGTTTTCTTCCTCTTGACTCTTCCAATCTTGGCTTTTGGGGAGATTGAGCCGAAGCGGCCGCTTTCGCCGCAGCAGGAGCTCAAGGTGACCGAGGATGCCCGTTCGGTGACTGTCTCCGGCGAAACCTTCGCCTACAGCTTCAGCCGGGAGAATGGGCTGATCAGCGCGGTGAGGGTGATGGGCCGGGAGGTCACCGACGGCACGCAGTTGAACCCGGATGTTTCTCCGTACGCGGCACGGCGCGAGAAGCGCGCTGCCCTGAGAATCCGCTCGGCGGCGCCAGCCCAGGTCGTGGTGGTTGCGGAGGGCCGATACACCGCGGAGGACGGAAAGCTCTTCCCGCTCCGCTATTCGATTTCGTACGAAATCTCCATCGACGGTGTCGTGCTGGTGGCCGTGACCAATACCGCACTGGACGACTGCTCGCTTCGCTGGCTCACGCTATCCGGGGGAGCGGTCCGGTCGGAGCTGGTGAAGTTCCTCAACTGGATGCCCGAGCAATCCACCTCACAGTCCACGCGCTACCAGTTCCGTACCGTGGCGGAGATTGCCGGGGAGAAACTCCTGGCGGGAACCTGGATTCCATGGTTCTGGCTCGGCAACCAGAATGTGGGCCTGGAAGTGACTACCTGGGACGTGCGCTCGCAGACGTTCAACCAGGTGGACAACAGCGGCCGCCGGGACCAGGCTGACATGTTCGTTGTCCAGCGGGCGGGTGGGGGTGTGCGCTGGGACAACTTTCTCATCCGCAGAACCAGAGTCTTCGCCAGGCCGGGATGGACCAGGAGCGGCCAGTTCGCCCTGGCGGTGACGCCCTCCAAGAAGTTCGACCCATACTATGCCACGCTCAAAGGCGCGCATCTCGGACCGCACCAGCACGTTCCGAGCCTCACTCTGCCCGATGAGCAGCAGATCCGCACTCTTGCGCAGGACGGCTACAACCTGGTGGTGGGCATGGCCAACTGGCGGTCCGGGGAGTACGTTCCGCTAAATGAAGCGGACCTGCGGCGGACGATCGCTCTTTGTCACAAGTATGGGATGAAAATCATTCCTTATATGACCCTGGTGGATCTTTCTCACGCGACGGAAGCCTGGCGCGAGCACGGTGAGGAGTGGGCCATCGAGCCAACCACCGAATACGCCAAGCTGCCGATGGACGGGCGGCCGGATCTGCAAACGGAGATGGCATACCGCAACAACGACGAACGGGAGACCACGCTCATGTGTCCCGGGGCGGAAGGGTGGCGGACATTCTGGAAACAGCAGGTCGACCGCGTCATCCGGGACTACGATTTCGATGGTATCTACTTCGATTTCTGGTACGGACGAATGGCCTGCGAGAACGCGCGGCACGGCTGCGGCGGCCGCTTTCGCCGGGCAACCATCCTCGGTTCCCGGGAGATGTTGATGTACGCCTATAACCTGCTGAAGGCGAAAGACCCGCATGCCATCATCAAGGCCAATACGAACATGCTGGCCAGCGCGCTGATCACCAGCCTGGTGGACATCCGCCTGGTCGGGGAGAGTACGGATGCGGCCAAGATGGACGCGCCCAGCCGGCAGTGGCTCTACACCTCCTACCGGCTCGGCGAACCGACGGAGTTTCTGTGGGCCGACACCGGCTGGAACCGGGCGCAGCGGGCGTCGTTCGCGACGCTGGTTAATTTCCTCCCGCAATACTACCAGCGGCCGCGCTTCGAGCCGCGGCAGGAGTTCGACGATTTCGACGTCTTCCGCTCGTTCGATGACGGCCAGGGCGCCTGGTCTCTGGGTATCGGCGGGCAGGAGAGGCTAAAGGCAAATCCGCCTGGAATCGTGACCAACGTGGTTGAGCGGGACGGGGCAATGCTGGTGACCGTGATCAATACCCGCGATTCCTCTGTCAACGCGGAACTCCCGATTGCAGAGGGCTGGCTGGCCTGGGAACCGCTGGCGGAACGATTGCTGGATGCGAGCCGGGGTTCTTTGAACCTCGAACTAGCCGGAGGCGCTTACCGCCATGTGGTTTTGCAGCCGAAACCGGCCGGCCCGCGATTGCTGTCTGCCTTGGGAGCCGCTAAGCCGGCCATGCAGTCCTTCGATAAGGACGCCCGGCGGCTGCAACTGTCGGTGGAAGCCGTCGAGGGGGCGCTGGTGCGTTTTGTGGTCTACAGCCCGGAGCCGGTCAAGAAGGTGACCGACGGGCGAGGTGTAGACGTAACTTTCCAGTGGACGCCAGAGACTGATCTGGCGCGGTTCGAGGTCAGGCACGTCCCAGGCGGAACCTGGTCGGTATGGTTCTGAAAATGGGCTGTTTTAACGCCCTCCCAGCCCGGCCCTGGCCAAATTCGGCCGGGCCGCAGCCAGAGCCTGGACGATGACCGGGTACTTGGAGTCGAGATCCTTGTCGTTGCCCGACCGAAAGTGAACTCGGCCGCCAGTCTTGACCGCCTGGGCGCGGAAGCCATCGAGCTTTAGCTCGTATATCCAGTTGATCGCGCATCAATTCCCACTGTTCGCCATCGACATTCCTTCGAATGTCGGACAACTCGTCTCCCGTAGTTCGCGCAAACAGCGCCCCGACGCGCTCCGGTTGCGCATACGGAAGGTCCTTGAGCAGGAGCGCGTCGACAATCGAAAAGATGGCGGTGTTGGCGCCGACGGAAAGCGCCAGCGTGACCGTCACAGTCCCGGCAAAGGCGGGGTTGCGTCTGAGTTGACGGACGGCAGACTTGAGGAAGCGCATAATTGTACCTGATACCAATACTGAAAATACCCGGCCGAGGTTCCCTCGGTCCGGCAAAAAATAACACGTGAACGAACCCACAAGGGTGAAGTCGGCCTCGACACTCACCCGGCAAACGCCGCACCTTCACCGTCAAGCCTCCATGGATTTGGGTCGGCGCGACGATTAGCCATAGGCTCTCGAACCTGACCGGGGCAGCGCCCATCCGTTACGGTTGCTCCCGATACGTGGGCATATCGGAAACCGACCCCGGCGATCTGCCGGGCCACTTGGCCGTACAACGCAACGCCCTAGGCTACTAGAGTCCCGAGGTCGACATCGGCAGTTTCTCGGTGCCCCAGCCAAAAGGGCCGGCACGTGCGGCCGCCGATTTTTGAACCGCGGCTTGGGAAAGAATACCCGTGCTGGCAAATTTTTCCCGATTTCGAACCGCCGCAGCCCCGGATGCCATTGTCACACAGCCACAAAGCCGTATGGAGGGCGGCTTGCACTGGCATTAGCGGCAAGAGTCCGCGGGGGGGAGGATGCACGTGCATTTCGGCACACGGCTCAGTCTGTGTCTGGCTTTTGGCGTGGCCGCGGTTTCCCTGATTTTCGCGCTGTATCAGACCCATAGCGAGGCAAGGGGGCTGCGGCGGGAACTGGAGCGCCACGCCGTCGAACTGGCGCAGGGGATGGAAAAGCCGGCCGAGCCGCTGTTGGCCTCGCGCTCCCTGGGTGAGTTGCAGCGGATGGTGGAGCGCTTTCGCGAAGGTGGCGCCTCCGCCGCTGTCTATGACAGCAACGGCCGGGTGGTCGCCGCCACGCCAAACCTGGCGCCGGTATTGCGCGATAACCCTCCGGCAGTGGCGCACGTTGCGGAGCGGGGCGCGTCGTTAGCGACATATTTCCAGGCCGGCGCCGAGCCCATGCACGTCACCGCCATTCCGCTCAGGGGCGACCACGGCGTGCTGGGCGCGCTGGCCATATATCAGCGGACCGCATACATCGCCACCCAGGCGGCGGCCACCTGGAGACGCGTGCTGGCGGGCGTCGTGGTAGAAACCCTGCTCATCGTGTGCGTGACTCTGCTGATGCTGCGCTGGGGCCTCGGGCTCCCAGTTGCACGGCTGGCCGGATGGCTGCGGGACCTCCGAACCGGCGCGGCCTCGGCTGGCCCCGATCCGCCGTCGGGCCTCCCCAGGGAGGCCGTCTTTCTCCCGCTGCGGCACGAAGCGGAGCGTCTGGCTACTACATTAACCGCGGCGCGGGCGGCGGCCGACCGCGAAGCTCGCCTGCGCGACCGCGCCGAATCGCTGTGGACGCCAGAGCGTCTGCGTATCTCCACCGAGACCAGGTTAGGCGCCAGCCGCCTGGTCGCGGTCTCGAATCGCGAGCCCTACGAACATTCCCGGCGTGGCGGCGCCATCGAGTGCTCGGTCCCGGCCAGCGGCCTGGTGACCGCGCTCGAGCCGGTCCTGCGCGCCTGCCATGGAACCTGGATCGCGCAAGGCACCGGCGACGCGGACCGGGAAACCGTGGACGAGCACGACCGCCTGGTGGTGCCCCCGGAACACCCCGAGTATACCCTGCGGCGGGTTTGGCTCACGCCCGAAGAAGAACGCGGTTTCTATTTCGGCTTCGCTAACGAAGGGCTCTGGCCTCTGTGCCACATCGCCCACACGCGACCGGTCTTCCGCGCGGAAGATTGGGAGGCGTATGAGGCCGTGAACCGCCGCTTCGCCGATGCGGTTCTGGAAGAGGTCGCGACGGAGGATCGTCCAGCCGTGCTGGTGCAGGATTATCACTTCGCGCTGGTGCCTAAGATGGTCAAGCAAGCTCGCCCCGATGCGCGCGTGGCGATCTTCTGGCACATTCCCTGGCCCAACCCCGAAGCGTTTTGCATTTGCCCCTGGCAGCGCGAGCTGCTCGACGGCCTGCTCGGTGCCGACCTGATCGGTTTCCACGTGCAGGCCCACTGCAACAATTTCCTCGAATCGGTGGACCGCGTACTGGAATCGCGTATCGACTGGGAGCGTTTCGCGGTCAACCGCGGCGGCCATCTAACCAGCGTGCATCCATTCCCGATCAGCGTGGCTCCCTCCAAGGACGGGTGGCCGGAGCCGGACCCGGAATCCATTTACACCGAACGCGCCGCCCTACTGGCGCAACACGGCGTGCGCGCGGCCATGCTGGGTATCGGCGTGGACCGCGCCGATTACACCAAAGGACTGCCGGAACGTTTCCTGGCGCTGGAGCGCTTCTTCGAGAAGTACCCGCTCTATCGCGGCCAGTTCACCTTCGTCCAGGTGGCGGCGCCCAGCCGCACGCGCATCCGGCACTATCAGGACCTACTCGATACCGTCAAGGCCGAAGCCGAACGCATCAACCGGCGTTTTCAAACCTCGGACTGGCGCCCCATCGTTTTGGTGGCTGAACATCGCAGCCATCGCGAGATCCTGCCCTACTACAGCGCTGCGGACCTTTGCCTGGTGACCTCGCTGCACGACGGCATGAACCTGGTTGCCAAGGAATACGTGGCGGCGCAAAGCCGGGAAACCGGCGCGCTGATCCTGAGCGTATTCGCTGGGGCGTCGCATGAGTTGGTGGATGCGCTCCATGTCAATCCGTATGACATCGAAGCGTCGGCCGGCATGATTCATCGCGCCTTGGAGATGCCGCCCGAGGAGCGCAGGGTGCGCATGGTCCGGATGCGCAACTATGTGCGCGAGCATAATATTTACCGCTGGGCCGGGAACCTGGTGGCGGAATTGGCGTCGGTCCGGCAGGAGAACCTGCCAGCCGAGCCAGCCCCGGCCCATGCGGCCGCCGAGGCCGCCAGATGAAACCCATTGAACCCCTGCTCGAACGTTGGATGGACGTGGCCGGACGGATTCGAAGCGCGGCCTCTATCGTTTTGTTCACCGATTTCGATGGTACGCTGGCGCCTCTGGTGGCCAGGCCGGAGGACGCCCGCATCAGCCGCCCGACGCGTGCGGCGCTGGTACGGCTAGCCGCCCATCCGCGCGTGCGCGTTTTCGTGATCAGCGGGCGCAAACGCGCGGACCTGGTAGCCCGGGTGGCCGCGCCCGGCGTGCCCTGCCTCGGCGCGTTCGGATGGGATAGCGGGGCCGAACGCCTCCCCGCGGCAACGCTGCGGCGGCTTCGTCAGGCGCGGCTGGAAGTCGCGGCGCGGTTGAATGGAACCCTGGGCGTACGCGTGGAAGACAAGGGCATGTCCTTCGCGCTCGATTATCGCGGCGCGGACTGCGAGACCGGGCGTCGCGCGCGCCAGGAGCTCGATGAGGTGCTGGCGCGGTTTCGCCTGCAAGCGGTCCCCGGCGATAGCGTGATGGAAGTGCTGCCGCGGGAGATTCGCGGCAAGGGCCATGCGGCGCGCCGCTGGTGGTGGCGGCTCCATGCGCCTGACGCGCTCCCCATCTACCTCGGCAACGATGCCACCGACGAGCCGGCGTTTGAATCCCTGGCAGGCGGCATTACGGCGCGCGTGGGACGACGCGGCTCCACCCGTGCGCATTATTTCCTGCGCGGCCCGGCCGAGGTGGGACGATTTCTCGAAAGACTGGAAAAGGAGATACGATGACTACCTCGCAAGGGTTTCAGTTCTACACCGCTGCCTATGTGGTGCGGATTAACAATCAGAGGGCGTGCACGCTGGCGGAAATGCGCGAGTGCCTGGACAGCGCCTCCGACGCATCCATTTTCTTTCACACCTTTCAGAGCCTGGGCCGCCATCATTTTCTGACCGAGGGTTTCTCCAGCGACTTCGCCGAATGGGTTCTGGCCGGGCTGAACCTCCGGGAACTGGCCGAAAGGGTGGGCGGCATCGACATACGCGACTACGTGGAACTGGCCGAGCTGCGCGGCGATCTCAGCCGCATGATGGGGGAATATTGCGAAGCTCATCCGCGCGAGGCGCGGATATCCGCCTTCGAGCCGTTTCATTTCTGCGAGGGCGCCGAAGTCACCGTACCGTTGGGGGCGCCGGTGGTTTCGCTGCAAGAGTTCGAGCGGGGTTTGAAGAGCTTGAGCCATGCCTCGCTCTATTACCATTTCCTGGCCTCGCGGCTGCGGCTGCGTCTCAACACCAACGATTTTTCCCATTGGCTCGAAACCCTGGGCCTCAACGCGCTGGCCCGCCGCATCAATGCCATTGACATATACACCAACACACTCGACACCGCGCGCGACGCCATGGTCCGCCTGATCGATTGGGAGGTGGCGCAATGACCGGCATGGAGCTCGAAAACGAAGCGGTCACGCTGGATCGCTACGTCCCGCTGCTGGGGCGGGAAGTGGAGGAGTTACGTGCGTTGGCGGCGCGGCTCAAAGGCCGCCGGGTTCTGATGGTGAACTCCACCCGGGCGGGCGGCGGCGTGGCGGAAATGCTGAACCGCATCGTGCCGCTGCTGGCGGACCTGGGCCTGTGCTCACGCTGGGAAACCATGGCCGGAGATAAGGAATTCTTCGAGGTCACCAAGGCCTTCCACAATGCCCTGCAAGGGGCGCCGGTGCCGCTCCCCGCTGGGGCATTCGACATTTTCCGCGCCTACACGGCATCGAACCTGGCGCGCCTCGACCTCGATTCCGACGAGGTGGTGATTCACGATCCGCAGCCCGCCGGCCTGATCGGCGGACGCCGCCAGGGCGCGGCCCATTGGACCTGGCGCTGCCACATCGATCTGTCCCGGCCCAGCTCCGAAGTCTGGCAATTCCTGGAGCCATGGATATCGCAATACGACGCGTCCATTTTTTCGTCGCCCGAATTCGCGCAGCGGCTGCCGATTTCGCAGTACCTGTTCTACCCTTCCATCGATCCCCTGTCGGAGAAGAACCGGCCGCTTGATCCGGCTTTTGTGCAGTCCGTGCTGCACCGCTTCGGAATCGATCCCGGGCGGCCCATCCTGACCCAGATTTCGCGCTTCGACCGCTGGAAGGACCCGCTCGGAGTGGTGCGCGCCTATCGCCTGGTGAAGCGCTACTTCGATTGCCAACTGGTGCTGGCGGGCGGCGGCGCCGACGACGATCCGGAAGGCGCGGCGGTGCTGGAGCAGACGCGCCAGGAGGCCGCCGCCGATCCGGACATTCACATTCTGGAGCTGCCGGCCTCGGCCCCGCTCGAAGTCAACGCCCTGCAACGCGCCTCCACCGTGGTGCTACAGAAAAGTTTGCGCGAGGGCTTCGGATTGACGGTGGCCGAAGCCCTGTGGAAGAAGCGCCCGGTGGTCGCCTCCGCCGTGGGCGGTATCCCCACCCAGGTCATCCACAAACGCACCGGCCTGTTGGCCCATTCGGTGGAAGGAACCGCCTACCAGGTGCGCTACTTGCTGTCGCACCCGGAAATCGCCGCGCGGCTGGGAGAGATGGGCCATGAGCACGTGCGCGAGCAGTTCCTGATCACCGGGAACGTGAAGAGATACCTCACCCTGTTTCTGCTGCAACGGAAAGCGTGATG
>JBEKZL010000307.1:0-8094 GCA_049509915.1 Bryobacteraceae bacterium
TCGATGTCGGCCGGGCGCACCACCCCCCTCACGGTGATCGTCTGCCGCTCCGAGTTGATCGACAAGTCCCTGGCCGCTTCGATTACCAGGGCGCCATTGGGAAGCACGCCGACCACGCGCGCCGTGAGCGTCGTGGTGATGGTAGTGGTGCGGCTGGTGGTGCCTTGCCCGTTCAGTTCGGTATCCCCGGAAGTGTTGGCCAGGTTGGCCAGCGCCCCGGTAGCGCTTTTGACGCCTGCCAGCGCGGTGATCGAGTTCACGGTGCTCGAAACCCGTTTGGTCTGAGTGGCGCCGGTGACTACAGCGGACGCCTGTTCGGCAACCACGATGGTGAGCACATCGTCCACCTGGCTGGCGCGCACGTCGCGCGCGGCGTCGGCCAGCCGGGACCCGGGCTGCCAGATGGCGCCCGGCGTGGCAGGGGGAGCTTCCGCCTGCCGAGCCAGCGATTGCGCCACATAGCGGTCGAGCGGGCTCTGCCCTGGAGGATTGTCCTTTTTCTTTTTGGCTTCGAGCGGCCACAATAGCAGCCATAGGAGGCATAAGATGCCAATCAGCCAACGTCCCTTCGATCCTCGTGCGTTCATTGCGTTCCCCCATCCGGCGCGGTCGTGACCCGGACTCTGCCCGGCCCCATCACGCGCGCCAGAAACCGTTTGTGCGAAGACGGATTGAGCACCGCGACCGCTTCGCCGATATCGCCAGCCGCCTCGGACTCGGCCTCCAACACCAGACGAGCACCTTCGACGGCGACCTCGACCGTCACCGTCTGCCCCCGCATGACCGCCCGAGCCGGCTCCAACTGGTCGGCACGAATGGCGCCACCGGCCGGAACGGCAACCCGCGGCCAGCGTCCGGTCACCGCCGCGGCCGATTCGGCGTATGGCACTGCCGACGGTAACGCCTCGACCAAAGTCTCGGCAACCGCTGCCGCCGGAATCGGTCCGCCCGGAACCAGATCGGCCACCGCCATCACGCGGCGCATCTTCAGGCTAAGCTTCACCTTCGCCCACACCGTAAAATGCCGGTTGGAGGCATACTCCACCCAGCCCGGCCATATCGCCGCGGTTGGAGAGCCGCGCAGGGTGCGCGGATCGAAGTGAAAGGGACCTTCCGGCACCGGTTGGCGGCTGTAGTCCAGCAACTCGATGCCGGCTTCGGGCAGAAGCCGCCTCATGGCTTCCAGCAAGCGTGCCGGATCTACAGGCATCGTCTTGCGGGTGACGCAGATTTCCTCTTCGGGCGGCTCCGGCACCGCAAACCGGGCCGCCAGCCGCCGCAGTTCCGGCCCGCGGAAGATCCGCGTAAATCCCGGTTCCGGGGCAGGCGCTAAAGCCGTGTCGCCGGCCGCCGCGGCGAGCTCGGGATAGGCGGCTGCCAGATCCCGCCCCTCGATCCGGTCCGCTTTCGGCGCCACCGCGAGGCAGCCCGTCATCGCAAATAGAGCGAGGGGCATCATTTGGCGAGACTATTCACTTGCTGGTACATATTGTCGGCCGCGGTCACCACCTTGGAATTGGCTTCATATCCGCGTTGCGCCTGAATCAGGTTGATGAACTCGTTGACTATCGAAACGTTGGATTGTTCGACGTATCCCTGCAGCAGCGACCCCATGCCATCCGGTCCGCCGGGAACACCCACCGTGGCCGTTCCCGAAGCGTCGGTCGGTTCGTAGAGACCGCCACCCAGACTGTTCAAGCCGGCCGGGTTTTGAAAGTTCGCCAGTTGAATCTGCCCTGCCTGCTGCACGGCGGATTGATTGGGCAGGGTATAGGATACGGTTCCGTCCTGCGCAATGGTGACTTGTTGGGCATCGGCCGGAATGGTGATCTGGGGCTGAAGCGGATAGCCGCTGGAATTGACGATGTTGCCGTTCATGTCGAGCTGGAACTGGCCGGCGCGAGTGTAGGCCAACTGGCCATTGGGCTGCTGAATCTGAAAGAAACCGTTGCCCTGGATGACCACGTCGAGAGGGTTGTCGGTCTCCGAGAAGGCGCCCTCAGTAAAGATGATCTCGTTTGAGGTAGGCCGCGCACCCAGTCCCAGTTGTAGGCCGGCCGGGGTAACGGTCTGTTGGCTCGAGGCCGATCCCGGCTGCAACACGCTCTGATACATAAGGTCCTGAAACTGCGCGCGCCGGTACTTGTACCCCACCGTATTGGCGTTGGCCAGGTTGTTGGCGATGTTGTCGACGTTCATTTCCTGCGCCTGCATTCCGCTGGCGGCGCTGTAGAGTGCTCGTATCATGTGCTACCTCTCCTCGGCAAGCGACGCCGGTCGGCTGGCCGGCCTCCTTGTATTCCACGTCCCCGGCTTCATCGTCGTCCCCGCTTTTTAAATTTTGGCTACCTGCTCGATGGCTTCTTTGTTCATGTCGTTAGCCATCGAGACGGCCTTTTGCAGCATTTCGAACTGCCTCATAATACTGACCAGTCGAATGGCCGATTCGGCCGTGCCGGTATTGGAGCTTTCCAGCTTTCCTTGCTCCACCGAAGCCGGGGCGGGCGCCGGCAGTGTCGTCGCCGGATCGCCGAGCCGAAAATAATTGGTCCCCTGCTTGCGTAGACCGCGCGCTCCCGGAAAGTCGACCACCTGCAATTGGCCTACGATATTACCGCTCTGGCGCACGGTGCCATCCGCGGAGATGTCGATCGGCAGGGAACCGGCGAGCGTTAGCGCTTTCCCGTCGGTACCGGCCAACGGGTAGCCTTCCGTAGTGGTGAGCTTGCCATCGGCCGCCAGACGGAAGCTGCCATTGCGCGTGTATAAGGAGCCTCCCGGCCCCTGGACGGCAAAAAAGCCGCTTCCCGAAAGTGCTACATCGAGAGCGTTGCCGGTGGTTTGAAGCGTGCCCTGGCTGAGATCGACCCAGGGACGCTCGATCACGGGCATGGTGGAATCCGGATCGCCCCCTTCGGCCTCCGGAGCCAGATAAAGGCTGTAGAACTCGCGGTCAGCCTTGTACCCGCCGGTAGACGCGTTTGCCACATTGTTCGCCACCAGATCGAGCGACTCCATCCGAGAGCGAAGCCCGCTAGCCGCGATCGCCGTAAGAGAATCCATGCCGGCATAGGGAAATGCAACCGAAAGACCAAATCGCGAAACCCCGGAAGCGCTGCAAAACCGAAGAGTTGGCCGGCGCCAGCCCGCCCATCGCGGCAGAATCTTGCCGCTGCCTTTTCCGGCGCGGCAAATTCCTGGCGCGCAACTCGCGGTAACCAGCTGAAAAGAGGATCTGCCGCGACTGGCACGCCCGCTGCATAAGACTCAGCGTGACCACCGCCGTTCCGTCCATTTCGATATCAGCTCTTCTGGGCTTCTTCGATCCGGCGCTGGCCGCCACGGGCAACGCCGGAACGCGGACCGTCTCTTCAACCGGCACGGCGGGGGATGGCACGGCGCCGGCAGCAAGGGGCAGTGCCTTCCAGCTCCTTCTCGACACTCCATCCGAGCCCGCTGACGGACCGCTCGAAACGGTCCCGGCCAAGGGGGGGAGCACGCCTGGGCCGGCTCTGGTACTGTCACCACGAAGCCGACCGAGCACACTCGAACCCGTTCTTGCGGCCGCGCGAGCCTCAACTGCTCCGGCGTTTCCGTCCGCAGCCGCGATTGCGCTCTCATCTTCCCACCGGGAATCGGGCTCAGCCGTCGCGGATGCCCGGCCAACCCCTCACCGACGAGGCACCGCCTCCCCGGCCGCTTGCTCTGCTTCACCGAAAGCCGCGATTGCGTCCTCTTCTTCCCGCCCGGAATCGGCCACCGCCCGCTCTGTGGTGTCGGATGCCCGGTCAGCCCCTCCACAACGAAATTCCGTTGCCAACACCGGAACCGAAGTCGACGCCTCCGCGGCCGCTTCCTCTGTTTCACCGGAAGCCGCGATTGCGTCCTCTTCTTCCCGCCCGGAATCGGCCACTGCCCGCTCTGTAGTGTCGGATGCCCGATCAGCTCCTTCACAACGAAATTCCGTTGCCGGCCTCGGGAGCGAAGACGCCGCCTCCCCGGCCGCTTCCTCTATTTCACCGGAAGCCGCGACTGTGTCCTCTCCTGCCCCCCGGGAATCGGCCAGTGCCCGCTTAGCGGCAGCGGACGTCCAGCCAACCGCTCCACAACGAAATTCCGTTGCCGGCCTCGGGAGCGAAGACGCCGCCTCCCCGGCCGCTTCCGCTGTTTCACCGGAAGCCGCGACTGCGTCCTCTCCTGCCCCCTGGGAATCGGCCAGTGCCCGCTTAGCGGCAGCGGACGCCCAGCCAACCGCTCCACAACGAAATTCCGTTGCCAACCTCGGAATTGAAGGCGCCGCCTCCCCGGCCGCTTCCTCTACTTCACGCGAAGACGCAATAACGCCCTCATCTTCGCACTGGGAATCGGCCAGTGCCCGCTCGGCAGTCGCGGACGCCCAGCCAGCCCCTCCCCATCAAGAATCCGTTACCGACCACGGAATTGAAGGCGCCGCATACTCGGTCGCTTCCGCCACTCTCCGGCGAACTCCGGTTGTCTTCCTTGCAGCCGAAGGCGCCGCCTACCCGGCCGCTTCCTCCAGCCCGGCCCTTTTGCCCGGCTACGCCGTGCTGTCGCAACGGAAAGGCCCGGACACAGCGGCGTGGGCAGCGGATGCAGGGGCGGCCGGAAACGCCAGTTCCGGTGTGGCGGCGAGGGCCGGTAGGCCCCGCCAAACACCGCAGAGTCCGGCTAGCCTCACAGCGGCCGTGGCGCCGGACAATTCCGGACCCGGGGAAACGGTTCGATCCGCGGGCACGAAATCCCGCCGCCGCGCGTCGCAAGACTCCTTCGTCCAGGCCGCCACGTCGGCCGGCGAAACATCGGCCCTGACTCCTCCACCGGTCATTCTGCCGGCCGGGCTGATAAATCCGGGCGCCGCGAGATCGGATTCCAGTCCCGCGCGCCAACCCATGGATCGACAACTCTCTCGCGATCGAGCCGCCATGGCATTTCCCCTTCAGGCCGATGTCCCATCGGCGCCAGCGCCATCGGCCGTTTTGGCGACACCGCTTTCAGCCGCTGCGCAGGTTTTGCCGCCGACTCAAGCGGCGGCAGGCGAGTTGTCGGCACCTTCGAACATCCCCTCGGAGCCGCACCTCGCGGCCGGGGCGGATCGCGGTTCCCCGGCGGGGCCACGGTATGAATCTTTGCAGCCGGAAAGCTCCGTGAAGCCGGCGCGCCTCGCGGGTCCAGAGTTCTCACCGGCCGCTCGTGCGGCTTCGAGCGCCCCGTTGGCCTTTCAGGCGAGACTGACGTTTCCCGAGTCAAAGTCCCTCGCCGCCTTCGCGGTTTCGGCCGGGCCGGTCCCGGCGTCGTACCGGAGCCGCACCGCGCCGTACCGGGAGTCTGGTCCACAGGCGGTCAGCGCGTCGGTATCCGGCGGCCCGGCGCGTCGCGGCTCCGCCGGAGAGCAGGCGGAGGCGCTAGCCGCCGATCGCGATGCGTCGGTGGCGGACGATTCGCTTCCGGACCGGCCCCAGACGGCTTCGAATCCGCGCGGAACCAGCCGTCCAGAGCCAGCCGAAACGGCCGCGTCGGCGGTGGGACCGCTTACCACCGAGGCCGGCAACCTGCTCTCGGCGATGGCGCCGATGCAGCCACCGCTCCGCCCCGCCGTTCCGACAATTGCCGGGGACTCTCCGGTCCCGCCACGGCCTCCGGCCGAGTCCGGCGCCCCGGCGGCTTTGTCCGCCGCCACGGTGAATCGTGGAATCCAGTTGCAGGTGGGCTCCGGCGCGGGCGGCGTGGCGGTGCGCGTGACGGAGCGCGCTGGCGAGGTCCGGGTCGAGGTTCGCACTCCAGACAGCCAACTGACTAGCGCGTTACGGCAGGAGCTGCCAGCGCTGGCCACGCGATTCGCCGAGAGCGGTTTCCATGCCGCCATCTGGCATCCTGCGTCGGCTTCCACGCTGTCGCCGAATGCGGCTGACAAGAGCGCCTCGGCCAACGCGGACGGCCAGGGCGGGCAAAAACAGGGGCAGCAACAACAACAGCAACAACAACAGCCGCCCGACCGACGGCCCAGGCAGTCTTCTCCGTCGCCGGATAACGATACGAATCGAAAGGACTTTCAATGGTTATTCACCTCACTTCCATGAGCTCGCATGCCGATGGAGTATCGGCGGCCGCAGCCACCGGCAGGGCTTTGAAACCGGCCGCCGCATCCAGCGATTTCCAGAGCCTGTTCGCGCGCACGGCGGCCGAGGAATCCCGAAAGATCGGAGTCTCGATGCCAACGGCAGGCAAGACGGCCGCAAGTTCCGGGGCGCAAGCGTCGACCGGCGCCGGTACCACATCGGGCGCTTCCTCGTCGGCTGCGGCGAGTAGCGGGTCGGCCGCCACGTCTTCCTCCAGCCAGTCGAGTACGTCTGGCTCCGGCACGTCGGCATCGGGAAGCTCCGCGCCCACTGCGGAGTCGGTCTTTGGCGCCAACCCCTGGGAAACCAACCCCGGCGGAACCGGCCCAAACGGATTGACCTATAGCTACAATCCGTACTACTTCGCGACTCCGGCCACGGCTCAGACTGTTGCCAATATGTTGGGCGGCACGGTGGTGTCCACCAACGCCATCCTCGGCAACAGCGGGGGGCCCTTCGACCAGTCGCAGCCCAACCTCATGGTGCAACTTCCCAACGGCGCCCAGGTCAATGCCGGGCTGGTCGCTCAGATCTACACCCACGGATACCCGCAATCGACTATCAACCAGATGATCGCGCAGATCGCGGATACCCCGGCACCGGTTTCTACTTAGGAGGACTTTTCGCGATGGCATCCGGCGTTACCTCACTTACCGGCGGCTCCACCAGCCAGACAACCGCAACCGCCTCTTCTTCGGCGGCGGGGAGCACCCAGAGCATGTTCCTGCAATTGCTCGTGGCCCAGTTGCAAAACCAGGACCCGACCAATCCCATGGATACCACCAACATGGTGACGCAGCTCGCCGAAGTGCAGCAGTTACAGGAGACCATGGGCCTCAGCTCAAACGTCTCCTCGATCCTTCAGGATCTAAACCAGATGACAGGCAGCACCGGCACCGGCACGACCGGCGCCACCGGCAGCAGCAGTTAGGATTTTTGGAGCCTTTAGGGAGAAAGAGATGTTCACATCGTTTTCAACGGCGCTTTCGGCGCTCAACGCAGACTCCACGGCCATCGACGTCGTGGGCAACAACCTGGCAAACCTGAACTCGACAGGCTTCAAGTCCAGCACCGTGACTTTCTCGGACCTTGTGACCCAGTCGTTGGGAGCCGGTCTGGGCCAGACCCAGGTGGGATTCGGCACGGCCACGCCACTCACTCAAATGGAGTTCACCCAGGGGGCGATCCAGACCAGTGGCGGCGTGCTCGATTCCGCCATCCAGGGCGACGGGTTCTTTGTGGTGCAGAGCACCTCCGGCAACACCTACTACACACGCAATGGAGCTTTCCAGACCGATAGCGGCGGCAACCTGATGACCAATACCGGGGATTACGTACAGGGTTGGACCGCTCTGAACGCGGACGGCACCGTGGATACCAACGGCCCGGTCGGCGACATCGTGGTCCCAGTGGGCGCTCTCAACCCGCCCGTTGCCACCAGCACCATGGATGCCTCTCTGAATCTGGACTCTTCGGCCGCCGTCGGCGCGACCTCCGCGTTTTCCGTGCCGATTACGGTTTACGACAGCCTGGGAACCGCGCACACGCTGACGGCCAATTTCCAGAAAACCGCGGCCAACTCCTGGAGCTACGGGGTGACGATCCCGGGCGCCGATGTGACCGCCGGGACTGCCGGCACGCCTTTCGACACCGGCGCCGACGGCACGCTGACTTTCGACTCCAACGGTAACCTCACTTCGCCCACATCCGGCAGTCCCATCACGGTCAGCATCCCCGGACTTAGCGACGGGGCTGCCGACATGAGCATCACCTGGAGCGTCTACAACAGTTCGGCCGCGGGAATGATCACCCAATACGGCGAGTCGTCGGCTTCTTCCGCCACTACCCAAAACGGGACGCCGGCGGCGCAACTGGACCAGGTGGGCATCGGCAACGGCGGCACCGTGCTGGCGCAGTATTCAGACGGCAGCGAGGTGGTGGTGGGCCAGATTGCCAT
>JBEKZL010000308.1:0-8042 GCA_049509915.1 Bryobacteraceae bacterium
TTCCGGAGAAAGGTAACTGAACATCGCACTCTGTTGGGTGTCATTTCCTCGCATAGGCTGAAACATCAAGACGTGCTTTTGTTTCAACAAGTAACGTGCTCACAGACTTTTTCAGCATCTTGCTAGCGTTTTCTTTAAACGGAAACAGCGGGATTCCCGGATCGGACAGCTCGTTGAAGGCGCCGTCGCCGATGCGGGGGGCGGGTTCGTCGAAAGGCGGCGGACAGGACATTCAGGAAACCCTCTGCTTCCACCTGCGGATGGCGCGGCAAAATTTAGACTTTTTTGCGGCGGGTTTCCGGTCCGGGCTCGAAGGGTGATAATTCACACAGTCCGCGCGCCCGCCAACCATGATGTAATGCTCATCGTCGGACCGAAGCGCAAATGGAAATCACGGAGTTGCTGCAGCGCGTCCACGCGGGCGAATCCGAGGCCCTGAACGCCGTCATTCCGCTGGTGTACGACGAGTTGAAGAAACTCGCGTCGGCGCACCTGCGCCGCGAGGGCCGAGCCGAACCGCTGCAAACCACCGCCTTAGTCCATGAAGCGTTTCTAAGGCTTGTCCACGCGCGGCACCCCTCTTATGAAAACCGCTCCCACTTCTACGGAATTGCCTCCCGCCTGATGCGCCAGATCCTGGTCGACGCGGCACGGGCCAAAGCCGCGGGCAAACGAAGCGCGGCGGAAATTTCTCTGGCCGAGATTCCCGATCTGGGACAACAGCCGGGCAGCACCATACTCGCCATGGGCGAAGCCCTGGAACGGCTGGAAATCACCGACCCGCTGAAAGTCCAACTGATCGAGATGCGCTATTTCGGTGGAATGACGGCGGAAGAGTCCGCCGAGGCCCTCTCCCTGTCCGTGCACCTGGTTCGCCGCGAATTGCGCTTTGCCCAGGCCTGGCTCCGCCGGGAAATGGCAAAGTAACCCCGGCTTATCGCGCCGCCATCTGGCGCAGCACAAACGGATTATTGGGGAACCGGCGGCCCCATTGACGCCAGATCTCCCGGTTGCCAGCCTGGAGAGCGGCGGCCTGGCTGGCGGCGCCAGCGCGGCGGAGCAGCGCCGCCAAAGACGCGTCGAGCGCCGTAAGAGAGACGGCATTCAGCAAGTCGCTCCGCGCGTCGGGATTGGATGCCAAGAGGGCGCGGCGCAACTCCTGATAGCTCTGGATGGCCTGGTCGAGCCGGCCGGTTTCGGCCTGCTGGTCGGCGAGAGCGCGCACCGCGACGTCGGCCTCGCTTCCAGGCTTGAGGACCGCGACGGGATAATCGCCAGTGTTGCGCAGTAGGCGTAAGGCCGCCCCAATCCGCACCATGGCATCGGTGCCGCGATGCAGGCGGCGGGCGGCATAGGAAGAACCGGCCAGCAGGAGCGCTTCCATTCGCCGTGCGGCCACATCGTCGGGAACCTCCCGGACCATCGCGAGCGAGTGATCGTAGACCGTTAGCGCGCGCGCCGGATTCGTATGGCGCAAGAGATCGCCAAGGTAATGCCCAGCTGTCGCGATTGTGGTGCGGGACTCGTAATCGTAACGATCCGTCCGGGCGAGGTTTTCGAGCGCGTCGAAAGCTTCCTCCAGCCGGATGGCGGCCTCCTTGGGCCGGTTCAGATTGACGCCAGCGTCTTCTCCCAGAAGGAGTCCTTCGCGGCAGCGGGTCTGGTACAGGATGAGCCGCGTGTATTTGCTGTCCCCCTCGTCATGAAGCAGTTGTTCCCAAAGCTTGTGCGCCTCGCGGACGGCTTCCTGCGCGCCCTCGAAGTCGCCCAGCCCGGTCAAGGCGCCGGCCAGCATGTTGAATGCCTGAGCACGCGGCCCAGGGACGGTCGAAGTGTTGCGGGAATAATCGATGGCCAGCCGGGCGTAGCGGACGGCATCCCGGAACCGATGGATCCCGGTGTGGACTTCCGCCAGATCTCCGTAGATATAGGTCGCGCCGTTAATCTCGCGGCGCGTCAGATTGCCCAACCGCGCCAGCCGTTCGAACCCCTCCACGGCCTTCGGGGACCAGACGATGACTTCTTCCGGGCGGCCCCGGGCATACGCGATCACCGCGTGATCATGCGCCACATTGGCCACCTGCCAGAGCGCTTCCCGGTTGGTTGGATCGGCGGCGAGAACGGCCTCGGCGATCTCCGCCGCCTTGCTCAGGCTCTTTTCGGCCTCGGCGTATTGGCCTAACTGGTTCCACTCGGGAACTCCCTCCATGCGCGCGATGTGCACATAATCGGCGCCGATTTCGAGCGCCAGTTGTTTATCGTGTAGCGCTTCCGGGCGCAGGCCTTCAAGGTATTGAATGGAGGTGGCCGCGATCTTGCGGTGCAACCGCAAGTCGGTGCCGGCGTCCGGTGCACTCAGTTGTTTTTCGAAATCCAGCAGTTGCCGGGAAAGTTGGCGCAACTGGACCACGCGCGCCTCCGCCACCGCGCGCTGGCGTTCGGCGACATACAAGCCGGCCGCCAGACTGAAGACCACCACCGCGGCGGCGCTCACCGGCATCCAGTATCGCCGTACGAACTTGCGCGTCCGGTACCAAGCGTTTCCCGACCGGGCGCGGATGGGCCGCCATTCCAGGAACGCGCGAATGTCGCCCGCCAGCGCCTCGACGGAGGGATACCGCTCCTCCGGCTCCTTGCGTAGGGCTTTACCTAGAATGAAATCGAGATCCGGGGGCAATTCGGGATTCAGCCGGCGGGCCGGTGCCGGATCGGTTCTACAGATTGCGACTTCTATGGCTTCCGCCGTGCGATGGGGAAAGGCGTGCGGCGATTGTCCGGTAAGAAGTTGGTAGAGCACTGCGCCCAGAGAATAGATATCGGTGGCGGTGGTCTGGGCCTGGCCGCGCACCTGCTCGGGGCTGGCATAGTCAGGCGTCAGCATGCGGTCTCCGGTCTGCGTCTGGTCCTCGGTCGCGTCCAGCATCTTGGCGATTCCGAAATCCAGCAGCCGGGCCTGCCCGCCGCGTTCCACCAGAATATTGGAAGGCTTCAGATCGCGATGCACGATCAGATTGCGATGCGCATACGAAACCGCCTCGCAGACCTGAATCGACAGTCTCAACTTCCCGCGCAGGTCCAGTTCCTCGCAATAGACATCGATGGGCGTTCCATCGATGTAGTCCATCACCAGGTAAGGCTGCCCCTCCCTGGTATGCCCGGCATCCAGCAGACGCGCGATTCCCGGATGGCTCAGCCGCGCCAGAATCTGGCGCTCCCGCAGGAACCGCTCCCGGAACACAGGTCCGTCGCCGCCATGGCGCAGGAACTTAATCGCGACGCGTTGCTCCACCTCCCCATCGTCCCGCTCCGCCAGGTAGACCGACCCCATTCCTCCGCGACCCAAAAGGGTGGTCAAACGATACGGCCCGCACCGGCCGCCCGCCGGGGGTTCGGGCGAAGGATCGAATAACCGGTCCGCGCATTCCGCCACGGACTCGGTCAGCGAAGGACCACCCCCGGCATCGAAGTGCAAAAGCTGCTCCACATCCGCGCGCAACTCCGCCGCCACCACCCGCTCCCGAAAATAGCTCTCCCGCTGCGGCGGGGAGAGGTCGGCAAGCTCGTGAAAAAGAATTTCAGCCTCGCGATTCATCCCCTCAAACCTCTCCAGAGTCTACACTAGGTGGAACGGCGCGGCTTCAGGCAAAACACTGAGTGCGGAGTCGCCCATCCAGCGCGCGCCGCGCCAGCACCGCTGGATGGTGTTGATAGCCGCTGGACATTAACGGTATCTCCGGGCGGGCTCGGTTTGCTCGGCCAGGCTTTTCACCTGCCGCCTCGTGGACGATTCCCCGGACGAGCCCAGAAATTAAGTACCTACCGGACGTCCGGAAGCCGTTCGATTCTGCCAACCACCAAAATGTAGGAAAGAGCCCCGATCAGGGCTATCCCCGAGATGTAGCTAATAGCCAGCGAGAAGTCGCCGTTTCGCGCCAGCGCGCCAACGATAACCGGCACGCTGATGGAAGACATGTTTCCGATGAAATTGAATACCCCGCCGGTCAGCCCGATCAGACGCTTCGGCGCAACCGCGGATACTAACGACCAGGTGATCGATGCAAGCCCGTTTCCGAAGAACGCCGAAACCATGAAAAAGATGGTCCAGTTCGGCGTCCGAACGAAGTTGGCGCCAATGATGCTCGTCGAAAGCAGCAGGCCCGTCACGATCGGCGTCTTGCGCGCGACGCCGAGCGAAAAGCCGCGCCGCACCAGAAAATCCGAAAGCAGGCCGGAACAAAGAACCCCGCAGAATGCCCCCAGGAATGGCAACGGTACGAGCAAGCCTGCTCGCTGGAAGCTCAGTCCGTGGGACTGTATCAGGTAAGTCGGGAACCAGGTAAGGAAGAACCACTGCATCGAAGTGGACCCGTATTGGCCAATATAAAGCCCCCAAAGTTTGGACTTGTTCAGCACCTGGCCAAGATCTCCGGCACTGAACCCCCGCCTGGCGCCGGCCGTGTTCAGTTCGCCGAGGTCCACGAGGCCGCCGCCGCGGCGGATCATTTCAATCTCCGCGGGATTGGCGCCTCTACCGTGCAGCGGGCCGCGATAGATCATGTACCAGGCTGCGGCCCAAACAATGCCCGCGAGCCCCACGGAAATGAATACGCTGCGCCAGCCGAAATGTACCTGGAGGAACAGCAGTACCGGGGTCAGAAAGGCCACGCCAACAAACTGTCCGGAGGTGTAAAATCCGATCGCCGTGGCGCGCTCGCTTTCGGGGAACCACGTGGTCACCACCCGGTTGTTGATGGGAAACGCCGGCGCCTCCATCGCGCCAATGGCCAACCGAAGCCCAAACAGCATGGCCAGGCCGCTTGAGAATCCCAGCAGCGCCGTGGCAACCGACCAGAGTGCGATCAGCATTGCGTAGAGCTTGCGCGGATGCATCCGGTCCACCAGCCAGCCGCCTGGAACCTGACAGATCACATAGCTCCAGCCAAAGGCCGAGAACACCAGCCCCATCCTGACGGAATCGATGGCCAGATCCTTCGCCAGCAGCGGCGCGGCGATGGACAGGTTGGCGCGATCCAGATAGTTGATTACGACGGAGCCAAACAGCAGCGCCATGATGACGAAGCGGGTCCGCGTCGGCTGTTGCGCGGTGCGGGTTATGTTCTGCGGTGAGATGCGCGTACTCCTTCCCTGGATGGCCAGGCAGCCCGAACGCCAACCACGCGGTTCACGGGATCATCCAGTCGTAGCGGAAGCTTCTGTTTTTTCTACCCAACCAGGCCCAGTTCTTTGCCCACACGCCGGAATACTTCGAGCGCCCGATCCAACTCGGCGCGGGTGTGCGTAGCGGTAACGATGGTACGCACGCGGGCCTTGTCCCTGGCCACGGTGGGGAATCCGATACCGGTGGCCAATACGCCGTTTTCGAACAACCTGCGGGACAGTTCGTAGGCGAGGCGAGCTTCTCCGGTCAGTACCGGAGTAATGGGCGTTTCGCTTTCGCCCGTGCGGAAGCCGGCCTGGGCCAACCCTTGCTTGAAGTAGCGCGTGTTGGCCCAGAGCGCGTCGATGCGTTCGGGTTCCTGCTCCAGCACGTCGAAGGCGGCCAGGCACGCGGCGGCTACGGCGGGCGGGTGCGATGTGGAAAACAGGAAAGGCCGGGCGCGATGGTAGAGGAACTCGATCAGGTCCCGGCTGCCGCAGACGTAGCCGCCCAGCACGCCGATGGCTTTCGACAGCGTCCCCACCTGAATATCCACTTTCCCATGAAGGCCGAAGTGATCGATGGTGCCGCGGCCGTCGCGGCCCAGCACGCCGGAAGAATGCGCGTCGTCCACCATCATGATGGCACCGTGGCGGGCGGCCGCGTCCGCTAGTCCAGGCAGCCGGGCGATGTCGCCATCCATGGAGAAAACGCCGTCGCTGATGAGCAGTTTGCGGCCGGGCACCGAATCGAGCTCGGTTAAGATGCGCTCGGCCGCGTCGACATCTTTGTGCGGGAAGACGTGGATTTTGGCCCGCGACAGGCGGCAGCCGTCGATGATGCTGGCGTGGTTCAACTCGTCGGACACGATGTGATCTTCGGCGGAGAGAATGGCGGATACGGTGCCGGCGTTGGCGGCGAAACCGGATTGAAACACCACCGAAGCTTCCACGTTCTTGAATGCCGCGATGCGTTCTTCCAGTTCGATGTGCAGCTTCATGGTGCCGGAGATCGTGCGTACCGCGCCGGAGCCGACGCCGTAGCGCCGCACCGCTTCGAGCGCGGCCTCGCGCAGCTTGGGGTGAGTGGTCAGGCCGAGATAATTATTGGACGCCAGGTTGATGACTTCCTTGCCGTCGAAACGGGACATGGCCGCGGATTCGGATTCCAAAATGCGCAGGCGCTGATAGGTGCCGGCCTGGCGCCATTCGTTCAACTGGTCGCTGAGGAAAGAAAGGGGTTGGGGCATGATTTCTTGAGTCTAACGCCGGGCGCCGCTCGGAAACGCCCGTAACCGCGATGGCCGCCAGGGAGTTGTTGCCCGCCGCCAATCCTCCGGTTCGGTGAAGCGCCTCTGCCTGTCAAACGGCGGGCGCCGCGCGTGCGCCCCGCCGAAATGGCGAGGTTATTTCTTGCTCCTCGGGCCGAATGGTCTGAAGATGGACGGTTAGCAGTTCCCGCGCTTTGCGACTGGGGGCTGCCCTTCAGAGTCACCCCAGCGAAGCAACCGCCCCACCCATCGCCTTTGGCATCCCGCGTGAGCGCTGCGACATCCAAACGTCCGCAAATTCGGAGCGACCCCCTATCCGGGTCGGGATCGCGTTAGACCACAGAATCATCGGTCAGTCGGAACGCCGAAGCCTCCCGCCCTATTTTCGCCGTGGTCCTGCCGCGTGCTTCCGCCGCACCGGTATCGGGATCACTCGACGCGCGCCAGGCTGCCAGCGTCTCATCGGCAGCGGCGGTTGGCCGGCGCGGTGGCGATGGAACTGGATCGACCGCAAGCCGAAGGCGCACGCCAGCAGATCGCGCGCATGGAGAAACAGCTGCAGCGCAGCGCCGAAAAACTTCTGCCGGCATCGGTGACGCGGTCGAAGCGTACCGCACAAGCGCTGGAGTTCCTGACTGAGCCCGGGCCGCGTGGTGGGCAAGAGAGCCTTGCGCATTTGCGCGTTCGGGATGTCGATGCGCACCTGCAGCAGCGTTGCTTGGGTTGGCGTCGGCGAACGATCGAGGGCTGCACGGTGTGCCTTCGAAGCATTTGCACGGCAGGGGACGAACCGCCCTCGATCTGAGCTGTACCGTGATCGGACCACGGATCTATGGCGATGAGCAAATTCCTTCGGCGCTGCGTCCCGAGGAGCTTCAGGCCGTCGTGGAAGCGACTCGTCAAGACTGCTCGCCGATTGGCCGAGGGGATTACGCCTTCTTGATGCTGTTGGCCACTTACGGCCTGCGAGCCGGCGAAATCGTCGCATTGCGGCTGGAGGACATCTTCCTTTGTCCTCTCGCGCCCTGACGTGGTGGGCCGCCTTGAGTTCCCACGGTTCCCGGGGCGGCCGACTGCATGCCTCTCGCAACGTCGCCCGCACCTCAGCCTCGGTGAAGGGTTCCCGCTCACCCTTGGTGTTGCTGGTCGGCACGCCCCCACGATAGCTCCGCATGGCGCCCTCGGCCTCGGCCCGGCTGTAGCCGTTATCGCGCAACTGAACTGCAAGCCAAAGGCCGGCGTTGTTGCGGCCTTCACTTCCCACGCGCTCAAGAGCCGCTCTGATCAAACGCTCGAATTCTACCCGGCCGTTCGCGGGTATTGCCTGGGACTTGCCGTTCGTCCGTGGCTCCAGTGCCGCCGCGGCTGGCGGTTTGAGTAGGCCGAGAAACTCGCGGACGTCCGGCGGTAAAATGCCAAGTTCATATGGTTCGGAATCGCGCAACCAACGGTACTCGCCGCGGTCGGTTCGCCCATCGCTGTCGGCAATCATCTGAAATCGTGGTTTTCTGAACTTCGGCCGTGAGGCCAGCGACATCATCGCGCCGAAGGCGCAATCATCCGTCCGATCATCCACAAGCTGGGCGAGACGATTATCTTGTCTGGAGGCGGGAA
>JBEKZL010000309.1:0-7986 GCA_049509915.1 Bryobacteraceae bacterium
ACCCCGACCGGCTTTCGTTCCTCCACTCCGTGCGCGTGGTCCAGCGGCGTATGGCCCGCCACGCTGCTATTCCCCCCTCGGCGGAGAAAAGCCTTCCACGAAGCGATCCCCGACGAAATTCTCAATGAGCGGGTCGTTTCGAGCCGGAAGCGGCTCAACCCGCGCGGTGTCAAGCGAAAGATGAGCAGCTACCCGCTGCGTCCCCGCAAGCGCCAGCGCACCCGTCGGATCGATTTTGCCAAGCGGATCAGAATTGTTAAGTGAACAGTATTGGGGTTAGCAGCAGATCACCAGGCCGTGTAGCCGCCGTCCACCCCCACAACAGCGCCGGTGATGTAGCTGGCGGCGTCGCTCGCCAGGAAGAGCACAGCCGAGGCCACCTCGCTCGGTTCGCCGCACCGGCCCATGGGGGTCATCTCCAGCCAGCACGCGTTCCATTCGGCGTTAGCGCGGCCACGCAGTGTCATTTCTGTGTTGATGTAGCCCGGCGCCACCGCATTTACGCGGACGCCGGAACTCGCCCACTCGCAGGCCAGGGATTTGGTCAGCATGTGGACCGCGGCTTTGCTGGCGTTGTAGGGCGCTTGCGGCTGCGGCTTGTTAACGATGATTCCAGACATCGAACCGATGTTCACGATCGAGCCGCCGCCGGCCTGTTTCATGCGTTTTCCGAAGGAGCGGCAGCAGAACATCACGCCGTCGAGGTTGATGCGCATGAGCCGGTAATACTCCTCGTCGGAATAGACCTCCGCACCGATGTTATTGGCGTATCCCGCGTTATTCACCAGAATGTCGACTTTGCCGTAGCGGGCATTAATGGCGGCCGCGGCCTCCTCGACCGCGGCCGAGTCGGTGACATCCAGATGGTGAAACTCCGCGCGGCAGCCCGCTTCGGCGAATGTCCTAGCCGCCTGCTTGCCGGAGGATTCCTCGATTTCGGCGATGACCACCGAAGCACCGACATCCGCGAGCGCACAGGCGATTTCGAAACCGATGCCGCGGCCGGCACCGGTCACCACCGCCACCCGGTCTCTTAGACTGAACTTTTCGATGTACATTGTCGGGACCTCTTTCAGATATAAACGCAAGACCTTTGAGACTCACGCCATCGGCACGGGGGCTTCCGAATGGATGAGTCCCCGGCCGCGTAAGGTCTGCCAGAACTCCCCGGGAATTGCGAGAGACATCCATTGCCGGTGCACGCGGACCTCCTCCGGGGACCTGGCCCCCGGGATGTTCGTCACTACGGCGGGATGGCCCATAGGGAATTGTAGGGCAGCCGCGGGGAGCGGGACTGCGAACTCCGCGCAAACGCGCTCGATCTCGGCCACACGGCACAGAACCGATTCCGGAGCCGGCAGGTAGTTGTAGGTCGCTTCCGGACGCGCTCCCGTGACCAGAATTCCAGAGTTGAAAGGCGCGCCCAAGATGATCGAGACCCCACGCTCCACCGCTCGCGGCAACAGGCCGGCAAGCGCACCCTGTTCAAGCAGGGTGTAGCGGCCGGCGAGCAGAAAACCGTCGAAATCCCCGCGCCGCATCAGATCGAGGCACGCTTCGGCCTGGTTCACACCGGCGCCGTAGGATCGGATGGCACCTTCCGACTTGAGGCGCTCCAGTGCCGGCACGGTCTCCTTCTCCACCTGCTCGAGCCGGGCCGCGTATTCCCCTTTGTGAGTCCACTCATCGGCGTCATGGATCAGTAGAATGTCGATCCGGTTGAGACCCAGCCGCTGCAGGCTGTCCTCGAACGAGCGCAGCACGCCATCGTAAGAATAATCGAAGACGGGCGAGAACGGCAGTTCATCGGCGAAAATACCACCCTGGCTGGGGTCGAGCCTCGGCGGAGGTGTCTTGCCGTGCGGTCTCAAAATACGACCCACCTTGGAGGACAGCACGAAGGAATCCCGCGAAACCCGCCGCAGCACCCGCCCGATGCGGTGTTCGCTCAGGCCGTGCCCGTAGAGCGGGGCGGTGTCGAAGTACCGGACGCCTGAGCCGTACGCCTCCCGTACGGTCGCCTCAGCCGCGAATTCGTCGACAGAGGCGTACAGGTTTCCCAGTGCGTTGCCGCCGAACCCCAGCGGTTCCAGTTCGATATCCGAGCGGCCGAATCGTCTGCGATGGCTCAAGTCCACCTCAATTAGCTGAACATACTGCTGCCGGCCGTGCAATGCAGGCAAGCGCTCATTGGGTCGCGGGACGGCCATTGCTGACGGCCGCCCGCACAGATCCGTACGTGCGGTGTTTCCGCATACGGCTTCTTCCTAAGGCCGGGACGCGAAGAAACGCTCCTCCGGATAGGGATGCAGAACCCGGCATGACGGGACGTACTTACGGGTGAGGCGATTGAAGCGAGACCAGTTGAGCCGGTTTCGTTGACTGAGGTGGACCCCATCGTTTGGACAAAATGCTACGGTTCTTTTTGTCCTATTTCCGGACGAGCCGCGCAAGCCTGAAAGCGATTGGGCCATCGTTTCGAGCCAAATAATCGTGGGTCGGTGCCCCCTTTGTGAACGTGACTCCATGCGGTGTTACTTTGTCGAAGGCTGTGGCTGGGAGACCGTGGCGCCCGCGGTCAAAGACCCCGATCGCATAGCTGATCCGTCCACCTTGCGCCGGTGGTTCCGTAGTCTGGACTCCTCTCTGCCGCCGTTTTCGAGCTTGCACCGGACGATGCGGGCCATAAATACGTGGCTCGACAAAACCGAGATAATCGTTCATGAATCACTGCCGTTGTGCTGACACACCATGTTTCCGTTTCTCGCCCGGTATTGGCCATTGCGGCTGCGAAAAAACACTGCCGCCCACCATCCTTGCCTGGGAATCCCGCTGATCTGCGCCTTACGCTCAGCCCTGGAGGCGAAAAAGCGCCATGGCGCAAGATCTGGAGCAGCCACCGCGCCGGCCGGCCGCCGGTGAACGCGGTTTATGATCGCCGCCACCATCTCCAGATCGCGGAGAGTGCGGCGGCGGTACTTCTTCAGCCGTCCCCCAATCGGCTTGGCCATCCCGCGGACGCAGTTGATCAGCTAGGTGCGGCTTTCCATCAACTTCGCCCGCGCCCGGATCACCGCTAGGTCGCCTGTTTGCCACGGTGCCGGACCGGTGACAACAGATGCGGCTGCACCCGCGCCAGCCGTGCCAGTGTCTGCGCGTCGATCCGGTCGTTTTTGCGCACACTCTGGGTGATCAGTTTCAGCTGGTGACGGATTGGCCACGATCACTTCGTGCCCCAGCCGGGCCAGGCGCCGGCTTACAGCGCCACCCGGCTGGACGGCATCTTGGCGAACAACGAATCCAAGCCGGCTTTGCTCGTCGTCAGTTGGTTTTCACTTACGATCTCTCCCGCCGCTTCCCTCAAAATGCAGTAGCAACTGGTGCGATCTCCGGGGTCTAACCCGATCGTCAGCCTCAGTTTGGCCGCCATTTGACGAACCTGCTTGCGATCCGCATTCATGCGTGCCCGTGAGTCTTTCTTCGCAGTGGTATTCTTCTTCATAGCCGGTCTCCTTTTTTGCAACTCATCGAGTGCGTATACTGGGAGCACACTGCATCCCGCCGGAAGACCGGCCTTCTCATAGCATCTCGGAAAGTGGCTGCAAACATGCGGTGCCCGTAACCGGGCCACGACCACCAGCGGCGGTTTTTCCGCGCCCAAATCGTGAATCCCTAGGTCCGCTAAGCACCTCCCCGCGCCTGGCGTAAGCCGAGCGAACTGTCGGTGGCAACACTGCACTAGAATCGAGAGATGGAATCGCTATCGGGTAAGATTGCCGCGGTCACGGGCGGCACGCGTGGCATCGGCCGGGCCATCGCCGAGCGCCTCCTCCGCGACGGAGTGAAGGTGGCCATTTGCGGCCGTGGCCGCGACAGCGTGGAGCGTGCCGTGGACGAGTTGGGGAAAATCGGTCCCCTGTTCGGCTATCCGGCCGACGTCTCGCAGCCGGAAGCCGTGGCCGATTTCTTTCACGCCGTGGATGAGGCGCTGGGCGGCCTCGATATCCTGGTCAACAACGCCGGCGCGGGAGTTTTCCGTAAGACCGGCGAAATGACAATCGCCGAATGGCGGCATAACATCGATCTGAATCTCAACGGCGTGTTCTATTGCTCCCGCGAGGCTCTGGCCCGCTTCCGCCAGCGCGGCGGCGGCCACATCGTGAACATCTCCAGCCTGGCCGGCAAGAATCCGTTTTCCGGAGGCGCCGGCTACAATGCCTCCAAGTTCGGCCTCAACGGATTTTCCGAAGCCATGCTGCTCGACCATCGCCACGACAACGTGCGCGTGTGTTCGATCGCCCCCGGTAGCGTGGCGACCGAGTTTGGTGGCCCGTCCCACCGGCAGGGCGACGTCTCCTGGATGATCGCGCCCGAAGATGTGGCCGAAGTCGTAGCGCTGGTGCTATCGATGCCGGCGCGCACCATGGTCAGCTACCTGGAAATGCGTCCCGCGAGGCCGAAGAAGTAGAGCGCGCGTCAGTGGTTAACCGGACCAGGGCCTCCAGCCGGTTCAGCCAGGCGTCGAAGTGGCGGCACTCCGCCCGGATTTGGCGCAACCCGATCTCCAGCACCGCCAAAGTGCCCAGCAATGGCTTGCTATAGCCGGCAACCAGCGCCTCCACGCGCTTGACGGCGCGGTGTCCGGCGAGTTGTTGATCTCTTCCGGCGTGGTCAACTCGTTCCGAATCGCTCGGAACTCGCCTTCCAGATCGGCGCGGCGATGCCGCGGCTAAAGGCGGCGCAGTCGCTGAAGAGCAGACCTTCGAACTCGTGCATGACCACGAAAGGAACAAAACGCCGCGGGTCGAAACGCCCACCCTGGTATGTTGCTTTCTGGCCAGCGGACAAAGCGGCGCCAGCAGGACTGTCGCCGGCAATGGAACCGTGCTTTCTTCCGGTGACGGAGGACCGCGGACTCTCGCGGGAATGAGCACCAGCGCCGTGGCAGTGGATGTGGCCGGGAACATCTTCATCGCGGACGGCTACAACAACCGGGTGCGCAAGGTGGCCCCAACGGCGCCATCACCACTGTCGCGGGCACCGGGACTCGCGGCTTTTCCGGTGACGGCGGGCAGGCCGCAGCGGCGTCATTGAACTTCGCCGTTGCTGTCGCCCTGGGCGCCGCCGGCAATCTCTTTATCGCGGATCTCTACAACAATCGAATCCGTAAGATCTGGACCAGCGGCACCATCACGACCGTCGCGGGCAACGGCGCCCAGAACTCGCAGAGCGGCCAGGGAACGTACTCCGGCGACAACGGACCGGCGACCTCCGCCGGATTGAACATTCCCTATGGAGCGGCCGTGGATACTTCCGGCAATCTCCTCATTGCGGATCTCTATAATAACCGCGTACGGAAGGTTTCTTCGAGTGGCACCATCACCACCGTCGCCGGTAACGGACAACAGAATTTCTCCGGCGATGGTGGCCCAGCGACTTCAGCTATCACTGGCCAACCCTACGGCCTTGCCGTGGACGCCGTCGGGAATCTCTTCGTCGCGGATTTCGGCAACGACCGCGTACGCAAGGTTTCCTCGTCCGGTGTCATCACAACGATTGCCGGCAACGGAAACCCCGGATTCTCGGGCGACGGCGGAACGGCGGCTTCCGCCCAACTGAACTATCCAAAAGGCCTCGCGGTGGATGCTCCAGGCCCGAGACAACAACACGCTGGCCGCGCTGCGCCGCGGCCAGGATCTCAAATTTGGGGAGTGGGCGGATTCTTATCTGAAGAACTTCTCCAAGCCGCCGTTCCGCGGGCCGAAGACTCACGAGGTCAACGAGCGCGCTCTGAAGCATTTGCGAAAGGTGTTCGAAAGCACCAGACTTGCGGAACTGACTGCTGACGATATCGAAGCGTATCTGCGTCGGCGGCTCCAGGAATGTGTACTGGTGAAGACAAAGGTTGGATTCGTGAAAAAGGGCCTGCTGAAAGCAACGACGGTCCATCAGGAATTGCGTGTAGTGCGCCGCATGCTCAATGTGGCGGTTAGAAAGAAGTTCCTGTTCCGCCCGCAAGAGCGCGCTGGACGACGCCAGGATTCATGGGCTCTGGGCCTCCGAACTTCTGGCCGTATCCGGCACGGGCGCCTTCGATGGTTAAAATATAGGGAGTGGAGGTGCACATGCCGATCCTCGACGACATCCTGCAGCACCGGGGCTTGGGACGTGAGTACAAACGCGGCCGGCTCGAAGGCGAGCTCAAAATCATCCGCATGCAAATCGAAAGGCGTTTTGGTCCGTTGCCCGATTGGGCAGAACAATCTCTCCGCAACATGACAGTCGACCAATTAGAGAACCTCGCCGACCGCCTTTTTGAGGCCCAAAGTCTGGAGCTACTCCTGCAATAGCAGCGATGCTGCGGAACATCGGCGCCGGGCAATTATTCTCGGAATTCTTGAAGCAGAATTTAGGTCGGCCGACACGACCGACTGGTTTGGTCCTCAACAGTCCTTCCGGTACTGGAGGGGGAGAAATTCTCAACATCGCCGGCAGTCGGGGTTCTGCCCTTTGGAGTGTAGGCGGACGCGGCTGACAGCCCGACTACACGATAATGGAAGATCGCCCCCATGGAGCCGCTCGCACCCGACAGCTACGCACAATTCCTCGCAGGCTGAAGAGCCGCATAAAGGCGGCGCAGCTACGCGCCTCGGTTGCTGTCAACCGCGAACTGGTCCTGCTGTATTGGCAGATTGGCCGCGACATCCTCGAAAGGCAGCAAAGGGAAAGTTGGGGGGCCAAGGTCGTCGATCGGCTGGCTGCAGACCTGAAGCGCGAGTTTCCCGACATGAAAGGCTTTTCGGTCCGCAATCTCAAGTATATGCGCCGCTTGGCCGAGGCCTGGAATGAGGATGAATTTGTGCAGCAGGTTGCTGCACAATTGCCTTGGTTCCACAACTGCGTCCTGCTCGACAAGGTCGCAGACCCTGACGAACGTATCTGGTACGCACGGGCCGCTATCCATCATGGCTGGAGCCGGGCGGTTTTGGTCCACCAGATCGAAAGCGATCTTCGACGGCGCCAGGGAAAAGCCATCACGAATTTCGATCGCGCGCTCCCGCCTCCCCAGTCCGACCTGGCGCAGGAAGTCACCAAAGACCCCTACCATTTCGACTTTCTGATGCTCGGCGAAGAGGCACACGAGCGCGATCTGGAGCGTGGTTTGCTGGAGCATCTCCGAAAGTTCCTGCTTGAGCTGGGGGTCGGATTCGCCTTCGTGGGCAGCCAGTATCCGTTGACGGTCGGAGGCGAGGAGTTTCGCATCGATCTGCTCTTTTATCACCTCCGGTTGCGTTGTTACGTCGTCATAGATTTGAAGACCGTTCCCTTCCAGCCCGAGTTCGCCGGCAAAATGAATTTCTACCTGTCGGCCGTCAACAACCTGTTGAGTCATTCTGATGATCAGCCCAGCATTGGCCTGATCCTCTGCAAAACCAAGAACCAGGTAATCGCCGAATACGCTCTCGAGGACTACACCAAGCCGATCGGCATTTCCGAATACCGATTGGCGGAAAGCCTCCCTGACAAATTGCAGGGTAGCCTACCGACTATTGAAGAGTTGGAAAGCGAGCTGGGTTCGGCTACGGAGGAGGAAGTCTGACACGCTTCTCTCGTTGGAACAGCGGCCCAGGTCTTCACGGGCCGGACCGCCCAACGATGGCACTCGGATCGCTGAAGATCCCTGCCCGGATCTCGGTTTGATCTTCCGGAACACTTCCGGCAGCGAAATGGAACTCGACAAACTCAACCTGGCTAACCAGTGCATCCGCGCTGCAGCCCACCAAGCTGTGGCTGCGCACCGGCTGTCGGCGCCGGTGCTCGAACAATTCCTTCGCACTGGGGACGAGAAGTGGGACGGGGCAGGTCTCCGCAATGCTAAAAGGAGAACGTACGGAAGACATCAAACCCGATCTCGTAGACGAGCTACTGAAGGGGTACGAGAAACCGGAAGACATCATTGGCGAAAACGGGCTGCTCAAGCGGCTG